>JBNGDE010000041.1:0-11289 GCA_049974925.1 Thermovirgaceae bacterium
ACACCCTGACATGAAAAGCGGCCGGCTTTTGGCAGTTCGGTAAAATCTGCTCTAGATCCTTTCATCGACAATGGAGAGGACCTCGTCGAGGATCTTGAAGGCCTCGGCTATCTCCTCTTCCGTAATGATCAGCGGCGGAGCCACGATGAGAATGTTCTCGTGGCTATAGTTCCAGAAGCCCCGTTCCTTGAGCATGCCCAGGATACCCGACATGACCCCTTCGGGGTCCTTCCCATACGGAACCAAAGGTTCCCGTGTCGTCCTGTCCTTGACCAGCTCGACGGCCCCGAAAAGCCCGATGGACCTGACCTCCCCGACACAGGGATGGGAATCCATGAGTTTTTCCAGCTCCTTTTTGAAAAACACTCCTCTTTCCCGTGCTTTTTCGATCAGTCCCTCTTCCTTGTAGACATCGATGGTCGCGACGGCGGCGGCACATCCGACGGGATGACCGCTATAGGTCAGGCCGCACATGAAGGGATTGTCGTCAAAGTGCCGGGCGATCCTTTCGTTGACGATAACTCCCCCGAGCGGGACATACCCGCAGGTGACGCCCTTGGCGAAAGTGATGATGTCGGGCGTCACGCCCCAGTTGTCCACGGCGAACCACTGTCCGGTACGGCCCCAGCCGCTCATGACCTCATCGCACACCATGAGGATCCCGAATTCATCGCAGAGACCCCGCACCCCCTGAAGATAGCCTCCGGGCGGTATGATGACACCGTTGCTGCCGGTGACGGTTTCCAGAAAAATTGCCGCCACGTTCCCGGGTCCCTCGTATTCGAGCTGTTCCCGAAGCTGTCCGATGTAATAGTTCGTCGCCTCGGCTTCGTTCCCGAACGAAACGGGGGCGCGGTACAGGTAGGGATCGAAAAACTTGACGAAACCGGGGATCCCCGGTTCGCTCGGGAAGCGTCTCGGTTCTCCCGTCAGGTTTGCGGCGCCGTAACTGGCTCCATGATATGAGCGGTATCGCGAAAATATCTTGTTCCGCCCCGTCACCATCCGGGCCACCTTGATGGCGTTTTCGTTGGATTCCGCTCCGGCGTTCGTGAAAAACACCTTCGCCATGCCTTCAGGAGCGACTTCCACAATCTTTTTCGCCGCTTCCGCCCTGACATCCACAGCAAAAGGCGGTGCCAGGTAGGCAAGGCTGTCAACCTGGCACTTTACGGCATCGGCAATCTTCTTGTTGCCGTGACCCACGTTCATGTTGACGAGCTGGGACGACATATCGTAATAGCGTTTACCCGAAGCATCCCAAAAATAAACGCCTTCGGCCCTGACCACATGAACAGGCTTCAGGCCTTTCTGCCGGCTCCAGGAATGGAGATTGTATCTCCTGTCAACTTCCAGGACATCATCGATTTCATCATATTTGTGATCTGTCATGAGGGATTCCTCCAATAAAAGTGAATGGTTTCATCCTGATCCATCGAAAACGGGATCTTGTGCATACAACGATAACACAGTTTCTCAGTTTTCCATGCAATCCAGATTGCTTTCCATCCCGCAGGGGTCTCCCGGGCGCTCCGTTTCCAGGGTGGCATGGTCGATGCCTTTGTGGGAGAGTTGTCCTCTGGCTGCTCTTTTGATCGCAATCGCGTCCTCAATGGATGAGTCGCGCGGAATGACCAGATGTGCAGTGAGAACCGTTCTTTCCCCATCGAGCGACCAGACGTGCAGATCATGAACCGAGAGGACACCGGGGACATTGGTGAGGGTTTTCTCGACATCTTTCAGTGTAATGTCTTCAGGGGTCCCCTGAAGGAAAATTTCAAGTACGGAACGAAGATTCTTTATTACGTTCCAGAGGATGAATACGGAAACGGCCACGGAAAGCAGCGGATCCAGGATATACCATGGCCGAAAGGCCATCACGATGCTGAGGACAAGGACAGCCGCCCAGCCGAGAACGTCTTCCAGAAGATGCCATGCCACAATCCTCGCGTTCATTGAGCTCCCCTTCCAGAGTCTGAACGCGGCAAAGCCATTGACGGAAACTCCAAGGAGGGCCAATAAAAACATTCCCGTGACGTTCGGTGCTTCAGGCGAAAAAAGTTTTGGCAGAGCCCTTGAGAGAACAAGAAGAGACCCGGAAACCAGGACGATGGCATTCACCAGTGCCGAAAGCAATGAAAACCGTCTGTACCCGTAGGTAAACCGGCTGTCGCGCCCTTTGCGGGAAAATTTCTGCAAAAACCAGGCAAGGCCCAGGCTGACACTGTCTCCAAGGTCGTGGACCGCATCGGAGAGAATAGCCACGCTTCCGACAAAAAGCCCGCCGACCAGTTCAACAAGGGCAAAACCGAGGTTGAGAAGAAAGGCCGTGCCGATCCGGCTTTCTTCGGCCACGTGATGGTGGTGGTGCTGATGCTCGCCTGACATTGCAGAACTCCTCCCGGCGATGAGATAAAAAGTTTTGGTAATGCCTAAGGTCAGTTTGTTTCGCTGTTTCGATACCTCTCCGGGCCAAAAGGAAGAGCCTCTCGAAGTCCCTCGAGATCATCGGTGGCCACGATGTAATGCCCGCCGTTTTCGAGAAAGACCTCCAGCCCTTTTGAAGGCCCTACGCTATACAGCCATCCGCCCTCTATCTTTTTCAACCCCATGGAGTACCAGGGGATCGATTTTACCGAAAGGGATTCGACCTGGTCAAAGGGGATACGCTTTCGTATAATCCCCGGTCCCATGGAGATTTCAAGGACTTCATCGGTTACACGGACGGTCATGGAGGTAAAAATCACCACAATGATCCCGAGGAGCGATCCGGCCACACCGATCAGCCCGTAAGGTACCATTCCTTTCGGGGCCGAGCTCCAACCGCTGTAGACGATAAACAAGAAGGTGGATCCCAAAAGGCCCCTGAGGCTCCATCCCGTCTGTTTGTGCACGTATTTCTCCATGCATTGCCTCCAGCCTGCGGTCCCTCCGCCGTTGCGGCCTGAGACCCCGCGCGTTATACTGACACTATACTGTGGTAACTTGACAAGATCCCGGTTTACCGGAAGGAGGAGAGCCCCCATGAGCGGAGTCTACAAGATCATTGAACTCGTTGGATGCAGCGACACTTCCTGGGAGGACGCCGCGCGGGCAGCCCTGGAAACGGCGTCAAAAAGCCTGCAGGATCTGCGTGTGGCGGAAATCGTCAAACAAGATGTGACGATCAAAGACGGCAAGATTGACAAATTTCGTGTGCGACTGAACGTATCCTTCAAGTACCATACTGCAGATGAATAAACCTTGAGGGTTTTCATCTCAAAAGGAGGCGGCTTGAGCCGCCTCCTTTTTCCCTATCTTACCAGGGCGTTGACAGCAATGACTACGGGACCTGACGTTGACATATATCTTTCCAGCCTTACAACATTTCCTTTAAAGGAAATGCGGTTATGTATCCAGAGTCTGATTCCCTGTTCCTCAATGAGATAGTAGTCTCCTTTGTCCTTCGGTTCTCCACCCTGCACGAGGGCGACGATCGACTTTCCTCAGCCGGAACCCAGTTCAAAGACCGAAAGGTATGCGGCATCCCCCATTCCCTTGATTTCCTCCCTGGTCGCTTCGGACATTTCCAGCTTCGGTTCGGAGGCAAAAACAGTTCCCGCAAACACGAGGGAGACCAAAACGAGAACCATCGCCGTTATCCTGCGTGCTGTCATGAACTTCCTTCCCTCCTTCGATCTTCGATCTTCGATCAGTGCATGTTACGCTCCCGGCGGATTCTTTCATAGGCTTCCTGAATCCTCTGAAACTTTCTTGATGCAAGCTCGATAAATTCCTTGTCAAGATTTTGTCCTATGAACTTGTCCGGATGATATTTTGCAACGAGTTCCCTGTAGCGTTTCCTGATGACATCGTCACTGTCGCTTCTCTTGCAGCCAAGGATTTCATAAGGGTCGGAGGGCTCCCTCGAGGTGCCGGCATGTTCACTACGCTGATTCCCCCTGGCTGAACCCTGATAGGATCTGCCATTTCGGGCCTGCTTGAGAACACCCGACAGAATTTTCAGGCCCATCAAAAGAAAAAGAAACAGCGGAAGGAATCTCAGGACCCTCAGTAAAAACAGCATCGGCCTACACTCCTGGTCTTCCTTGCAAAATCATGGGGACTTCCCTTCCCTGGCGTTTTTCAGTTCCCGCAGCCTCTTTTCGGTTTTTTCAATGTCTGCCCGGGTATCCTCGATCCATTCACGGCGCTTTTTCTCGTCGATATTTCCCGCCTTCCGGGCGGATTCAAGGACAGAGAGTTTCTTCTTCTGAATGGCAAGCCATTCTTCGAGTCTCCGTTCCTGCTCAAGCTGTTCACGAAACTGTTCGGCTTCTCCGTTTTCTTTGACGAAGGCCCTGCTCACTTTCTATCCCTCCGCAACGATTCTGGCCACTGCTCGTGCCGAAGACTTTGAAGACGTATTATAACGCGATCATGTCCGAACACGAAGGGAGCCGGTTTTTCTCCTGCAAAACCCCTTCAAGACGGCGGTCCTTGTCTTGCCGAAGGAAAAGACCGCCGGTTCATTCATGGGGAAATCCCTGTTCCCCAAAGCGCTACTTTGATGGAAGGCGGTTTCGAGAAAGGATCCTTTTCGTCAGGGACCGTTTTCAGGATGGCGAGATCGTCGCGAACAGTCCCGGCCCCCAAGACAAAAGCGAGGGTGGGAAAGAAAACCGCCCTCGCTGCACATCCTCTGTTGTGGTCTTTTGCTGCTTTCTTTTTAGCCCTTGTTCCTTCGACGCTCCGGATTCCGGTAATCCGCCCAGAAGCTCGCAAAGCCCCTGCGGGCGCGGCGAACCCTCTCCCGACACTCCGGCGTCAGCCTGTCGGAAAAGTCGAAAGAAGCACCGCTCACAGAAAGAAGCCATCCCTCAGGCGCTCTGCCCAGTACCTTTCCCGCCAGGGCAAGGACGCTGCCGGGACCGAAGGTATGCATATTGAGGCCGTCTCCCACCGAAGAAGACGGATCGATCCGCTCCAGTGCATACCCTTTTTCGTGCGTAATGAGCGATGCATCACAAAATATCGCCAAGTCGGCGTCTTCGGCTTCGAGCACAGCCTCGGGGACCAGCTGGTGTCCTCTCCACAGGATCGCCTCATCGCCATATTTACGCACTGTATAGGCGACAAGCCGGGCAAGTACATGCCCGGCTCCGTCATCCTGCCGTGAAGGGTTGCCGTATCCGAGGACCAAAACACGCATGGAAACCACGATCCGACTATCCCTTGAATCGCGTCGCCAGTTCCCTGCCCTTGGCGTCGTAGATTGTCAGCTTGAGAGGCATTTTCCCGACGGCATGGGTCGAACAGGAGAGACAGGGGTCGTAGCATCGGATGACGTGCTCCATCCTGTTCATGACACCTTCCGGCACGTCAGGGCCTTTGATGTACTCTTTCGCGATGGCATGGACGCCCCTGTTCATGGCGTAATTGTTATGCCCCGTGGCGACGATGAGGTTCACCTTCGTGAGGGCGCCCTTTTCGTCCACCTGGTAGTGGTGGATTAGGGTCCCCCTGGGCGCCTCAATGACTCCGATCCCTTCCGGGTAGATTTCCGATGACGTGACCCGCAGGTCACTGCCTGTGATATAGGGATCTTCCAGCAGTTCACCCATGCGCTCCAACCCGTACAGGATTTCGATGAGGCGTGCATAATGATAATAGAGGAGATGGTGGACCATGCCCTCGTCACCGGCCTGCCTGAAAATTTTGAGCTCCGCCGAGGCCTCCGGCGTGGAGATGTCGTCACAGGCGTTGACCCGGCCCAACGGACCGACCCTGTAGCTCCCGTGGGGGAAACCAAGAGGCCTGTAGAAGGGAAATTTCAGGTAGCTCCAGGGCTCCACATGCTCGCCGATATGGTCGAGGTAATCCCTGTCGGCGAATTCGTTGATGATGCGCCCCTTCGCACCGCGCAGGCGGATATCCCCGTCATAGAGCTCCAGGTAGCCATCGTTAACAAGGCCCAAACAGGCCGTTTCCATGGGTGCGAATTTCAGAACCTCTTCCTTGTGCTCCTCGAGATACCCCTTGATGAACTCGATGGCATCATGAGCGTGTGCGAACATCGTCGGGAGCCCTTTCAGGATGGCGTCACGCTCGTCCGTCCGGAGTCCCCTGTTGACGCCACCGGGGATACTGTGCCATGGATGGACCTTTTTCCCGCCGAGGGTCTTGATGATGTCCTGACCGAACTTTCTGAGAAGGATCCCCTTGGTCGCAAAATCGGGGAACTGCGCCGCCAGTCCCGCGATATTCCGCGTCGCTGGGTCTGCATCAAACCCGAAGAGCAGATCCGGGCTCGAGAGGTGAAAAAAGCTCAAGGCATGGGACTGCACAATCTGCCCCATATGAAGCAGTTCCCGGAGTTTGTGAGCCGTCGGAGTGACCTCGACACCGAGAATGGCATCACAGGCCTTTGCTGAGGCAAAGTGATGACTTACAGGGCAAATCCCGCAGATTCTGGGCGTAATTTCGGGCATTTCCCGGAAATCCCGCCCCCGACTGAAGGCCTCGAAACCCCGGAACTGGGTTACGTGAAAGCGGGTTTCAGAAACCGTCCCGTCTTCCGCGAGATGAACCGTTATCTTGCCGTGACCTTCTATTCTGGTAACCGGGTTGACTTCCAGTTTACGTACCGTCGTCATGTCGTCGCCCTCCTTAATCGTACCGCATCATGTCTGTGGGCACTTTTGGAATCCTGCCTTCCAGCAACTCCTGGAAAACCCACAGAATCGTCTCGGGATCGGGCGGACAACCGGGGACGTAGACATCCACCTTGACGGCATAGTCAATGGGAACGGCTTTCGGCAGCAGGGCCGGAATATCCTCCCCCGGGATGATTCCCTCCGGATTGACCGTACTGGGGGTATTGACGTACCCCTCTTTTAAAGCTTCCTCGGGGGTCATGAAATTCCTCATGCTGTTTATGCCGCCAAAGACGGCGCAGTCACCCCAGGCCACGAGGATATCACACTGCTCGCGCATCTTTTTTGCGAGATGGAGTTCCTCCTCGTTTCCCAATCCACCGGAGATAACGCCGATGTCGACTTTGGGGATCTCCTTCGCGTCGACCACCGGAGAATACAAAATATCCACCTTGTCCAAAAGTCCGACGATTTTGTCGTCGATATCCAGAAAGGACATATGGCACCCGGCGCAGGCTTCGAGCCATACCGTAGCGAGTTTCACCTTTGCCATTACCGCGACACCTCCTCCAGCTCGACCATTTTGGCCTTGTTCGGAGCGATCTGGCTCTCATAAATCTGCTCGCAGGGAGCGGCTTCAGGCTTGCCGAGACTGACATCAAGGGTTTCGGCCACATCGCCGAGCACCGACGAGAGGCTTCTGACATCCCCCTGGGGGGGCACAATGACGTTCAGCCTGCGCCGTTCGCCCTCAATGGTGCAGAAATGACCGCTAGTTTCATACCATGCCGGAGCCGGAAGCAGCACATCCGCCATGTTTACCAGCGGGTGCGCCATGTAGGGCGACTGTACGACTACGAAACGCGTCCTCGAAATAGCTGCCAGGGAAGCCTCGTCCTCCGGGACGAGTCCCGTTGAGAAGACATAGAGGAAATCAAGCTCTTCCTTCCCGAGCCATGCTTTGTCAGCAAGGACGGTATTAATCGTTCCAAGGCTGTTGCCGCTGGAAACAAGGGGTACCAGACCGATACCGTCTTCGAAGAACGCGCCCGATGCGATGGCAAGGTTCACCGCTGCGGTGACGACCTCCGGATTCGTTGAAACGGCGCTTCCGAGCACGAATATTGGTTTTTTGGATGCCACGAGACAATGAATCAATTCTTCGAGCTGCTCGATCTCGACACCGGCGGACTCAGCCGCTTTGGTCAAGGTATCACGGTAGTCATTAAGGGCTTCCGTGCCCTTGCCGATATCTTCTTCGGCAAGTTTGAGCGATGTAATGGTCCTTGCAAGTTCCGAGAGAAGTCCCGCATCGCCGCAGGGCTGTTTCAGCCGGAGGTCCAGATCGGTGATGCCTTTGAAGGGGTTCTGCTTGCAGCACAAATTGACGAGGGACGCTTCGTTTCTGAGCGTTCCAACCCGCATGTAGCTGGCCACGACGGGAGCCTCTTCGTCGGGCTTGGCACAGAGGTTGATGATGCAGTCACTTTTGAGGATGTTGTGAGCCGCTGTAAAGGGTCTCACTCCCTGCTTCCTGAATGGCTCGAACCCGTCCCTGAATCCTCTCAGGATATCACCGTCGAAGGTGTCCAGCCGCTTTATTCCCATGGAATCACGGAAAAACCTGCTGAAAACAGCGAGCTCTTCATCGGTGCAGAGGCTGGAGACGAGCGCTCCGGCGCTATCCTTCTTGTGTGCCTTGGAGAACTGTTCGGCCACGAGGCTTAATGCCTCTTCCCAGGAAGCCTCGCGGTAGTGCGCGCCTTCTCGGATCATGGGCACGTGGATGCGGTCCCTTTCCGTCGACCGCGGCAGCTCCAGGCGTCCCTTGTAGCAAAGCTGGCCCCCGTCGGGTTCTTCAGTCCCCAGACCTTCCACCCTGACGATACTGCCGGTGCGGACATACCCCTTGAACCTGCATCCCACGGCACACAGGGGGCACACGCTTTCTACGACGTCGTCGCAGTCGCTTCTTCTGACTCTGTATGCGAATTCCCGGATCGTGATCGTCCCGGTGGGCAGACCTGAGCACAGGCACCACAGTTCACGCAGGTGTCGCTTTCACCAAGCTTTTTCCCGAGGTCCGAGGTGATCTTCGCGTTCCATCCGCGGTCCTTGAGATCCAGCGTGTGAGCTCCGACTTTTTCCGCGCAGACGCGAATGCAACGAAGGCACAGGATGCAGCGGTTGTGGTCAAGCTGGAGATCCGGGTGCGTCGCGTCGTTTTCGAAATCGGAATACAGATAGGGGTATCTGACGTGGTCCATTCCGTGTTCTATTGCCAGCCGCTGCAGTTCACAGTCGCCGCTTTGGGAGCAGTACATGCAGAAGTGGTTTATGCCGGCAAAAAGGAGCTCAAGAACCTGTTTTCGGTAATTAAAAAGCGTCTCCGTCCGGGTGTGCACCACCATGCCATCCTGGGCAGGCGTCGTGCATGCCGTCAACAGCTTCGGGTTCTTCTCTACCTCCACTACGCACATCCTGCAGGATCCGATAGGTGTAAGGCCTTCAAGGTAACACAGCGTGGGTATATAAATGTCGTTCTTGCGCGCCACCGTCAGTATGGTATCGCCGTGTTCCCCTTTACACTGCTTCCCGTCTATGGTCAGCGTAATTTCCTTCATCTTGTCTTCCTCCCAGCCGCCTTAGTCCTTGTGTACCGCATTGAAGGGGCACACTTCCTGGCACGTCCCGCATTTGATGCAACGTTCCTGGTCAATCTCGTATGGAGTCTGACGGTCGCCGAGATGCAGCCCACAGGACAGTTCTTGGCACACAATCCGCATTTTCTGCAGGCTTCAGGATCAATGGTGTATGTAATGAGATCGGGGCATACCTTCGCAGGGCACTTCTTGTCCCTGATATGTGCCTCATATTCGTCGCGAAAATACCGGAGGGTCGTCAGAACAGGGTTCGGCGCCGTCTGCCCAAGACCACACAGGGACATTCTCTGGACCATGTGGGCGAGTTCCTCCAGTGTCTCGAGATCTTCCATGGTTCCCTCGCCTTTGGTGATTTTTTCGAGCAGAAGCAGCATCTGCTTCGTACCCTCCCTGCAGGGAACACACTTCCCGCAGGATTCCCGCTGGGTGAATTCCAGGAAGAATTTCGCCACGTCCACCATGCATGTATCCTCGTCCATGACGACGAGGCCTCCCGAGCCCATGATCGCTCCGGCGGCCGTCAGGGATTCGTAGTCGACGGGCAGATCCAGATGCTCCTTGGTAAGACATCCGCCTGAAGGCCCTCCGATCTGGACGGCCTTGAATCCCTTGTCATCCAAAATCCCGCCGCCCAGTTCGAATACAACCTCCCTGATGGTTATTCCCATGGGGACTTCGATGAGACCGGTATTCTTGACCTTGCCCGTCAGGGCGAAGACCTTGGTTCCCTTCGATTTTTCGGTCCCGATGGCGCTGAACCAGTCTGAGCCGTTCAATATGATCTGGGGAACGTTCGCCCAGGTTTCGACGTTGTTGATGTTCGTCGGCTTCCCCCAGAGCCTGGTATCCGTCCCTGGCGATATACTCCTCGATATGCTCTGGATTGATGTAGCCGCAGTTGCGAAGGACAACCCTGTGCTGCTTGCTGTAAAAGGGAATGTCCTTGTAGTGGGGCACCTTCGTCATATCGCTGGGAACCGTGTAAAGAAGCCGCTCCACGAGCCTGCCCTTGTACAGATGCTCCTCAACGATCTCGGGAACATCCTCAGGGGCGACCCGGCAATAGAAGGCTCCCTCGGGGTAGATGACGACTATGGGGCCCATCTCGCACATTCCATGGCACCCTGTCTCGACGAGCATAACTTCCCTGTCGAGTTTCCACCGCACCAATTCCTCCTGGAAGGCCTTATACACCGCGGGTGAGCCACTCGCAGTGCACCCTGTTCCTTTGCAAACCAACACGTTGGCACGATACAAAGCCATGTCCTGAGCCCCCCTAGTCGGTTCTTCCGATGACCTTGTCCTCGACGACATTGCCGTTGACAAGGTGTTCGGCCACGATTCGTGCAACATCCTTCGGCTCGACGTTCCCATACGTGATCCTGGGTTCGCCGGGCCGGATAATGTCGACAAGCGGCTCTTTCTGGCACATCCCGATGCATCCCGTCGTCTCGACGGTGACATCTTTGAGTCCCCGTTTGTCAAGTTCCGCGAGGATGGCCGTCATGACATCTCGGGCCCCGGCGGCAATCCCGCAGGTTCCCATTCCCACGATAATCCTCGTCTTCCCTCCTGAGCGTGCCGACGTCAAGTCTTTTGCCTGTTCCTTGATTTTCCGCAAATCTTCAAGACTGGTAATCTTCGGCAAGGTACTCACTCCCTCCCTGAACGGAGCGTTTTGATATTTTCTGTCACATAGCGGTGCAGCCATTGCGCCGTTTTCGGTGTCGCCAAAAGGCTTCTGTCTTCCAGGATTGCCGCGATTTCTTCGGCCTCGATCCGCAGCTTACGGACTGCAAAATCTTCCCGAATGAACCATAGCAAGGCTTTTCGGGAAGGGTGACGTTCACCTTCCGGGTGGAAAGTGCCTGGATCTGGATGGGAGGTCAGGTGACGAACGAACAAAGCAGCAATGTGCCCCAATAGACGGGAAAGGAAGACATAAAAAAACCTCTCTGGCCCCCGCGCGAAGCAGGGTGTAAGGTATTGCT
>JBNGDE010000042.1:0-11230 GCA_049974925.1 Thermovirgaceae bacterium
ATGCATGGATCTGCTGTGGGCTGTAGTGGGGAGGGAATGAAAGGGCCGCCGCATCGCCGTGACCGCCTCCGCGGATTTTTTCCCCGTCTTTCAAAAGGCCGACGACGCGGCCCGCAAGGCCGTCCCTGCTTCTGAGGGAAACGCTCCAGTCTCCGGCGAACTTCCTGTTGCAGACCGCCGCCATTCGTGGAGGGTCGTCCATCCTGTCTAGAACAAGACCGCAGAAATCGGAGACATCACCGAATTCAAGGAGACCCGGTTCCACAAAAAGAAGGTCCCTTCCTTCCCGCCGGACCGACTCGAGGGCCTCGCTGAAACGTTTCTCCTGGCGAAGCACGAATTGTTGGGATGCCTCTTCTTCCTCCGGTTGAAGCCTTTGTGACGGATCGGCGACGAGACGACAAAAGACGCTCCAGTGCCCCGTCAGGGATACCAACGCGTGCCAGAGGCGCCCCTCTTTGCGCCTGCCGATCCAAAGGTCCCTGTCGTTGGCGATCTCCACAAGGTCCGTCATTGCGGAAACCCGCTCTTTTGCCGCCTTTTCGAGCGGGCCTTCGGCAAGAAGCCAGCGGTGATAAACCATGGCGGCACAGCAGGAGGTGTCCACCACGGCCCAGGGCCTTTGCCCGTACCTTTCCAGCGTGGACTTGTGGTGATCGAACACCCGCGGCGCCTCTTCGCCCGTAAATCCTTCGTCCATGGCGTCAACGGTCTGCCGGCGTTGGCAGAAAAGGTCCGTCACCAGGAAATCCTCTTTTTTCTGCAGACATTCCATAATCAGGTTATCCACATCACCGTAGCCGACGAGGTTTACTAATAACGGTCTTTTTTCCGGAAAGTTCGCATGCCATGCAACGGCCGCGGCAACGATGCCGTCCAGATCCGTATGGCTGATAATGTGAAGAAGGCGGAAACCCATGGGCGGTCACTCCCTTGCATATCAAAAATTCAAAGTGAGGTTTTTACCATTATATCCCTTTGTTTTCCCCGCGGTTATCCACAGTGTGGACAAACATGTGTATAAGTATCGTTTTACTCTCCATCGGCTTTGACAAAATTGGTCACACTCTCTGCCTCTTTGGCATATCCGAAAAACCAACATTTTTGGACCCTCTTTTTTTCCACATCCCGATGCGAATCAATGTGGATATGTGGATAAAAACTGTGGATATTTCTGTGGTACTATTATTCTCGCTCACGGGATTACTTATGTTCAGGACGAGGGGGAAGTGCAACGATGAAAGACATGACCGCCCAGGCATGGGATACCTTGCTGGCCGATGCCCAGGAAAAACTTCCCAGAGGGGCGACGGACATTTGGCTGAAAACCTGCCTGCCCCTTTCCCTCGAGGAGGGGACCTTCGTTCTCGACGTCCCGAATGTCTTCGTCAAGGAGCAGATCCAGAACCGTTTTCTCGAACAACTTGAGGAACTGGCAAAAGAACGGAACATTGCCCGGAAAATCATCCTTCAGGTAGGCTCCGGGGCTCGCAAGGACGAGATTCAGCGTGCCGAGAAGCTCGGGAAGATGGCGCCCCGTCCCGTCAACGGCCTCAACCCAGACTACCAGTTCGATTCCTTCGTCATCGGCAAATCGAACCGGCTCGCCCATGCAGCCAGCCTCGCCGTGGCCGAATCCCCCGGCGTCGCCTACAACCCCCTCTTTTTCTGGGGCGGCGTAGGTCTCGGAAAGACTCATCTCATGCATGCCATCGGAAACTATGTTTTCCGCAACCTCGAGGGGGCAAAAGTGGCCTATGTGAGCTCGGAAAAATTCATCAATGAGTTCATCCTCTCCATCCAGAACAACAAGACCCATGAATTCAAGCAGAAATTCCGGAACGTGGACGTTCTGCTCATCGATGACATCCATTTTCTGGCCAATAAAGAAAGTACTCAGGAGGAGTTTTTTCACACCTTTAACAACCTTCACGATGCAAAGAAGCAGATCGTCATCAGCTCCGACAAGCCGCCGAAGGACATCCACCATATCGAAGAGCGCCTCGTCAGCCGTTTTGAATGGGGACTGGTCACCGATATCCAGCCTCCTGACCTGGAAACCCGCATCGCCATCCTCAAGAAGAAGGCCGCAATAAAAAATTACGATGTTCCTGAGGATGTGGTGGATTTTCTCGCCCAGAATATCCCAAGCAACATCCGGGAGCTTGAGGGGTCCCTCAACAGCGTCATGTTCTTCGCCGATCTCAACAACGAGCCTATCACGGTGGAAAACGCCTCGAAATGGCTCAAGGATGTCCTCCGGCGCACGGCAAAGGGTCCTGTCAGCATCGAGATGATCCAGCAGGTGACCTCGGAAACCTTCGGCATCCCCATCAGTGCGCTCACCAGCAACAAGCGGACGTCCGAGATTGCCCTCGCCCGCCAGGTGGCCATGTATATCAGCCGGGAACATACCGATTCAAGCCTGCAGCACATCGGATACGCCTTCAACAGGAAGGACCATACCACGGTCCTGCATGCCTGCAAGAAAATCAACGAAGCCTGCAAGAAAGACCTTCGTGTCCGTCATATTGTGGAATCCATCAGGGAAAAGTTGTGAAAAGAAGCGGCTTTTTTGTGGACAGAGGTGTATAAACAGGGAACGTTTTTGGGCCGTCATCTGTTTTCAGGGAAACTGTGCATAACCATCCTTCAAAAAAACAGGTTTTTTCCACAGGTGGTTTGCCCGGTTTTTCCCCCTTTTTCGGTATTTTCCACATTTTTCACACCCTTACTACTGGACCTGCTTCTTTTTTCAATATATAAGAGAATATAAAGAAGGGAGTGATATCCATATGAAACTCCTCATTAACAAACCGGTCTTTCTCCGCAGCTGGCAACTTGCAGAACGAAGCGTCGGCTCCAGAAGCGCACTGACCGTCCTCACCGGTGTTCGTTGCACTGCAGACGAAGAGAAGGTCACTCTCCAGGCGACGGACCTGAAAACCTCCATAACATGCAGGGCCGAAGGGGTGGATATCGAACGTCCAGGTGAGTCCGTCTTCCCTGTGCGCGTCGTTGGGGAGCTTTTCAAGAAAGCGCCGGCGGACACGTTTTCCGTAGAAGTCAAGGACGGAAAGGCACAGATCGTATGCAGCGAGAAAAACAAGTACACATTCACGACCTACCCGGTGGAGGAATTTCCGAAACTACCGGCATCGGACGGGGCTTCTTCCTTCTTTGAAACAACGGCGGGGGAAATGAGAAGACTCCTCGAGGAAGGGACCTTTGCGGGGTCACCGGGGGAGGAATTTCCGCAATACCTGAGCGCAGGTCTGTTCCAGGTCAAGGAGGGCACCATCCGGGTCGTCTCCACCGACGGAAGGCGGCTTTCCCTTTCCCAGTCGCCCGTTGAAAGGCCGGGGGAAAACGAACAGGTTCTGCTTCCGCTGACGGGTCTCAAGGAACTGATGCGGGTGTTGGCCGCCCAAGATGAGGATATCCAGGTGACGGTGAAAATCGACGACGCCCAGGCGTACTTCATCGCCGGGGAGCTGGAGTTCGCCGTGAGAAGGGTGGAATCGAGGTTTCCGCCTTATGAAAAGATCCTGGCTCCGGAAAAAACGACATGGATGGTGGTCGACAGGAACCAGTTCATCGAAGCCCTGGAGCGATCCGAAATCATTGTCCGGGACTATAGCAGGATGGTCATATTCAATCTCTCACCAGGGGGTGCGCTGCAGGTGGAATCCCGCGCGCCCGAGATCGGCGAAGCCGCTGAGGACGTGGCCGCGGAGGTAGACGGCGAGTCCCTCCGGGTCGCCTTCAATGTAAAGTATCTTCTTGAAGGACTCAAGGCTCTTCATGGAAACGTGGCTCACCTCACCTTTAACGGGCCCAACGGGCAGATGCTTCTGTCCAAGCCCAACGAAGACAGCTTCATGTACGTTTTGATGCCAATCACGCTTCCGGAGGAAGAGGAGTCCACTCCCGACTAGATGATCTGCAGATACGTGCAATGGAAGAATTTCCGCAACCTGAAGCCCCGGCGCCTGGAATGGGCGAAGGGGCTTCACTTGCTTATAGGGGAAAACGCCGCGGGAAAAACCAATTCCCTGGAGGCGCTGCACATTCTGACAGGCTGGGGTCCCTTTGGGAATACCAGGGTCAATAACCTTTCCGCCTGGGACGGACCCGGGGGATCTTTCCTCGGGGCGCGTTTCGAGGGAGAGGAGACTTTGGACATTGGAGTGGGCATATCCGGAAAGACCAGGCTGAGGCTGGACGGCAGGGCATGCCGGGCGACGGATATTCGCATGAGGGTTCCGTCCCTGACATTTCTTCCCGAAGACATGTCCCTCATCGAGGGGTCGCCTTCGGTGAGACGGCGCTTTCTGGACAAGATGTGCGCCCTTTTGTTCCCGCTTTATGCAACGCGGCTTCATGAATACCGGAGGGCTGTCAGGCAAAAGACAGCGGCCGTAAGGTCCGGGCGGGGGGCTTCCGTCGCCTCGCGGGCCATGGCCCCGCTTGCCTCCTGGATATGGAACTCCAGGGCCGCGGCGGTGGATCTTGTAAAATTGGGGATGGAAGCCTGCCGGGTGCTGCTTCCCGGGGAGGTCGAGATTTTTCATCACCGTGGGGGAACCTCTGGAGTAGAAGACGGGCTCGAGGACTTCTGGAAAGGCCTTCACCTTCACAGGGAAAGGGAAAACAAACTCGGCCTGTGTCTCGTCGGTCCGCACCGGGACGACATCGTGGTAAAAAGCCGTGGCCGTCCGGCCTCGGAGGCCCTCAGCAGGGGGCACAGAAGGCGCACCGCCGTGGCCCTTTTGATAGCCGCAGGATGGGCGGTGGAGCGAAAGACCAGGCGCAAGCCGCTGCTTCTTCTGGACGAAGTCATGGCCGAACTTGACATGGAGGGGCGTGAGAAAATGATCGAAGCTCTCCTGGAACGAAAGTGGCAGACTTTTGTCACCACCGCCGAAGACCGTCCGCCCCTTTGGCCGGGGTCGATCTGGAGGGTCAAAGACGGAATAGTCATGCCCGATAGGGAATGAAGGACAAATGAAAACAAACGGAAACGAACGAAAGTTTGACATCATCGTGGTGGGAGCTGGACACGCCGGATGCGAGGCGGCTCTGGCGGCGGCCCGTATGGGGGAGAGGACGCTTTTGCTGAACCTCTACCTCGACAACATTGCCTTGATGGCGTGCAATCCTTCCATCGGGGGGCCCGCCAAGGGGCATCTGACCCGGGAGATCGACGCCCTCGGGGGGGAACAGGGTAGGGCCACCGACGCCACTACGATACATATCCGGTGGCTTAATACGTCGAAGGGACCTGCCGTGAGAACTCTCAGGGCGCAATGTGACCTGGGCGCCTACCACCGGTGGTACAAGAAGGCCTGTGAAGGGGAACCGAATCTTTTACTTCGTCAGGAACAGGTCACGGACCTCTGGGTGGAGGACGGGAAAGTGCGCGGCGTGAAGACGCAGCTTGGCACCGTCTACGAGGCTTCTGCGGTGATTTTGACGACGGGGACCTATCTTGGCGGAAAGGTTTTCATCGGGACCACGTCTTTTCCTTCCGGGCCGCTCGGCCAGATGGCCGCCACGGAACTGACGGCATCCATTGAAAGGGCCGGCCTCGTGACGGGCCGCCTCAAGACGGGAACAACGCCGAGGATCCATTCTGGGACGGTGGACTGGAAGAGTCTTGACCGGCAGGACAGTGCACCGGAGCCCCTGAGGTTCAGCCACTGGGGAGAGAAAAAACGATACGAAGGGTTCGCATGCTACCTGACGAGAACCACCGGCGAGACTCACGAAATCATCAGGGCGAATCTGGACCGTTCTCCCCTGTTTACGGGTGTCATAAAGGGAGTGGGCCCACGCTATTGCCCCTCTATAGAGGATCGCGTGGTCCGTTTCCCGGACAAGGCGAGCCACCTCGTTTTTCTCGAACCCCTGGGCCGGGAGAATGCGGAGATCTACATGCAGAACTTTACCACCAGCCTGCCCTTCGACGCCCAAATCAAGATGGTCCGCTCCCTCCCTGGATGTGAAAGAGCATGGATAATGCGGCCGGGTTACGCCATAGAGTACGATTACCTGCCGCCGACGCAACTGTATCCCTGGCTTGAGACTAAACAGATTAGCGGGCTGTTTTGCGCGGGACAGATCAACGGAACCTCTGGATATGAAGAGGCGGGAGCCCAGGGGATTTTGGCCGGTATAAACGCGGTGCTCAGGTGTAGGAAAGAAGAACCGCTGGTGCTTGAAAGATCCCAAGCCTACGCCGGTGTTCTGGTGGACGATCTGGTAACCCGGGGGACGGAGGAACCCTACCGGATGCTCACCAGCCGCTGCGAATTCCGGTTTCTGCTGCGCCACGACAATGCCGACAGGCGCCTGGCACCGATCGGCCGCAGGCTGGGACTGGTGGATGATGAAAGATGGGCGGAGCTTGTGCGGCGCTGGAAAAACATCGAAGAGGAAATACGCCGGCTCGAGAACATCAAAATTCAAGCCGGAGACAGGACGAACGCCCTTTTGAAAGACGCAGGGTCTTCTCCTTTGAGCGAACCGGTGAGGGCCTCGGACCTTCTGAAACGTCCCGAGGTGACCTGGGACATGATCGCCGAGCTGGCTCCCCCGCCGGAACGGCTGGATAAAGAGATAACCTCCGCCGTCTCTGTGGAGATAAAATATGAAGGGTACATCGACCGTCAGAAAAGACAGGTAGAACGGATGAGGAAAATGGAACGGGTGCGGCTTCCCGTGGATTTTGACTATGACGGCGTCCCGGGCCTGCTGTCTGAGAGCAGGCAGAAACTCAAAAAACTTCGTCCACGGACGTTGGCCCAGGCGGGCCGGGTATCAGGCGTGACGCCGGCTGACCTTCACATCCTCTGGGTGACTCTGGAGCGCGGCCGTCGGCAGGGAGAGAAGGCAGATGATGCGGCGTTGGAAGAATGAGATCAGCCAGTCCCTCAGGCCGGCAAAATCGGTCTTGGAAGAAGCCCTGACGCCCGAGATACGCCGGGGACTGACCGTGGCGGGAATGGCATCGGCCTGGGAGGGGATCGTGGGTGAGAACCTCGCCCGGCGGACGGCCCCCGAAAAGATCGAAAAAACGATCCTGAC
Organism: Thermovirgaceae bacterium; assembly: GCA_049974925.1. GTDB lineage: Bacteria > Synergistota > Synergistia > Synergistales > Thermovirgaceae > UBA1876. The sequence continues at coordinate 7,090 of JBNGDE010000042.1, forward strand.
GGTGGTAGCCGCCGATGGCGCCTTTGCACAGGAAATCTCCATGCGCGGCGGTACCATTGCCAGAAAGATAACAAAACGGTGGGGCATCGAGATCACCTCCGTCAAGGTCCGTGTTGGGCGTCTTCCCGGGAATAGGGGGCGCCGAAAGTCGGGGAAAAAGCAAAAAGGGGCAGTCAGGGTGCCTGAAAAGATCGTGGAGGCTTCACGCAGCGAGATCGACAGCACCGTCGGACGGAAGGATGCAGAGGAGGCCTTGGCACGGCTTATGGCTTTATACAGGACACGGTTCGGGAACCGTGACAGCGGGACCCGGTAGGAAACAAGGCTTCAACAGCAAAGGTGGCGGAAAGGAGTGGTGGACATGGAGGCACGGGACAGGGGCGTAACGGGCGGCCTGCTCTTTCTGGGCTTTTTCCTGGCCTTGGGAATGATCGTTTCGGCCTTTCTCGTTTCCGGAACGGTGGAAAGGGTGAAACAGGCCAATCAGACGATTACGGTGAAAGGCTTCGCCCAGAAGCTGGTGACCTCCGACGTGGCGACCTGGTCCGGCCAGATCACCGTGAGGGCGCCGGAACTTGTTCAGGCTTCTCAAAAGCTGGAGCAGGACAGGGAAAAGGTTCTGGAGTATTTCCGCGAATACGGCGTGCAGTCCGAAGAACTGACCCTTTCGGGCGTGGTGACCTTTCCGCAGTACAAGAAAACCTCCGAAGGGCGCGAGACCAACGAAATAGACCATTACCAGCTGCAGCAGACGGTGACGCTCTCCTCCGGTGATGTCCGGCTTGTGGCGGAACTGGCCAGATCCTCTTCGAGGCTTCTTGGCGAGGGCGTGGAGTTCTTCGCCTACGCGCCCCAGTATTTTTACAGCGGCCTGGAAGAAGCGAAGATCGAGCTGCTGGGCCTTGCGACGAAAAACGCAAGCCAAAGGGCCCGGCAACTGGCCGAGGGAAGCGGAGGACAGGTCGGGGAAATGACTTCGGCGAGCCAGGGGGTTTTCCAGATCACCCAGCCCTATTCCACCGATGTGGAGGATTACGGCATGTACGACACCACAACCATCGAAAAGGCCATAAAGGCCGTGGTGACCATCAGGTACACCATCCGGTAAGTGTCGGGTGGGCGCCAGACTTTGAGGGGGAGGCGGTTAAAGTTGTGCAAAGGGGAAAATACTGAAATCGAAGATCCGACCCCGGTGGGTGTCGTTCGAAAAAAGGCAAAAAGTAAAGATGTGACCCCATGGGGTTTTGGGATTGTGGTTTTTTCGGTGATGCTGCTGACAGCGGCGGTTTTTGCGGGAACCCTTCCGGCTGATGCATGGACCTGGGAGGAACTTGTCGAGGCCTACGGGCAAAAGGAGGAACTAAAGCCGGAGGCGAAGGCCCTGGGCGAAAATCTTCTGGCGGAAGCCTCGGACCTTCAGGGAGTCGAGCTTTGGAGACACCTTGTCGACCCGGACACGCCCGGCCGGCAGCGCGCCGCCGACGGGCTGAAGCTGATAAAAGAGCTTTTTCCCGGAGGAGAGCCCTCCAGGTGGGACGACGTCTCGGGTTTCTGGCTTCCCGCCATGGTGCCAAAGCTCCTCGCCGCCTTCGACGCCGTCTACTATACGGTCATGGGCCTTCTGAAGCTGGATAAACCGGAGGCGGCCTGGCTTGCGAGGCAGCTTCTGACGGAGCTCAAAAGATCCTCCCGGGCGACCCACCTAGCCCTGCGGGAGGCTCCGGCCGAGTATGAAACCATCCTGTCACAACTGGAAAAAACGATAAAACTCCCGCCGGTAGGCGGCTGGCCGAAAGGGAAGACGACGGGCACCCTGCCTTTTGCAAGGCCCGTCAGGTTTCACGTCAGTGCCGACTACGCGCTGATGAAGGGAATGATCTTTCTCAATAGCTCCGGTGTTCCCGTTTCGGGCATGGGGTCTTTTGCCTGGGACAGAAAGCGGGGAGACATTTACCATGTCCTCGATGAAGAGTTTTTGTTCTGGCGCTGGGAAAGGTAGAGAGCATGTTGACAAAATCCCAAATAGCGCTCATCATTGATGAACAGCAAAGTCGCATAACGGCTTTCCGGGGGCGGAAAAAATGAACCCCGAAGCCACGGAGCAGGAACTTTTCGTCCTTCGTCTTCTCGAGAAAACACAGGGTCCCGTCGGCGCGGGAACGGTGCGCGAGCACCTTGACTCGGAGGGGTTTTCCGCCAGTGAGGCGACGGTGGGGCGACTCCTCAGGGATCTGGACCGTCGTGGCCTGACGAGCCGTGTGGGGTTTAGGGGACGGGTTCTTACGGACCTGGGCTCCAAGCGCATGGCGGAGCTTTCCGAGGCCAAAAAGCAGGAGGCCTCGGCGGAAAAGCTTCTGGCACGGATCTTTGCCGCAGGTGATACTGCGGATCTTGATTTGCTCGAGGCCAGGGAAGCCCTGGAAAGCAGGATCGCAAGGCGTGCCGCCGAAAAAGGCGCGGACAAAAACGCCGGTGAGCTCCTTTCGGCCTTGGAAGAATGGAAGCAATCGCGACACCGCGGTACCGGGACAACCGAAGCCTACAAGGCATTTTTTGAAACCCTGGGAAGGCTCTCCGGCAACGGCATCCTGCAGGCCACAGACGGGATCCTCCTCGGCGGGAACATGGGGGTTTTCATCTCATCCGGGATGGAAGAAGCCGTGGGCAAAGACCTGGAGGCCATCGAGCAGGCCGTAGCGGGAAAAGACCCCGACGCCGCCGAAGAGGCCCTCCGAAATCACATACAAAATCTCGCAAGACGTCGGCAAAAGCAAAAGGCTTAAAAACTTCCGGCGTCTTTCGGGCGATACAAATCGTAAAGACCATCGCTCAAGGAGGAGATGCCGGATGGCAAAAGGAAGGAAAACCGAAAGCCTGATCCTGGTAGCTGTGCCTTTTGCTGCAATTTTAGCCTCAAGCGGGGTGGCTTCCGCCGCCGAAGGAACGGGATCGGCGTTTGGGGCACTCTCGCTTTTACCCCCCGTGATTGCCATTGCTCTTTGCATCATCACCAGGGAAGTGATCCCGTCGCTCTTTCTGGGGATCTGGTTTGCCGGGACCATGCTCGCGGGCTGGGACCCGGTGACGGGTTTCGGAAAAGCCGTGGAAGCGCTCTGGGTGAATCTCGGTGACCCATGGTCGGCCAGGATCGTCCTGACGAGTCTGACCATGGGCGGACTCGTCGGGATCATGAAGGTAGGCGGGGGAATCGACGCCATCGTCCTGTGGATCACCAGGAAGATCAGCAGTGCGAAAAGCGCCATGGCCTTCACGGAATTGGCCGGATTCCTGATTTTCTTCGAGGACTACGTGAATACCCTGGTGGTGGGCACCACCATGAGTCCCATCACCGGAAAGTATAAAATCTCCAAGGAAAAACTGTCATACATCGTGGATTCCACGGCGGCGCCCATCGCCTGCATCGCCGGAATTTCCTCCTGGATCGCCTACATGGTGGGGCAGATCGGGATCCAGTTCAACGATCTGGGGATCACCCTGTCCCCCTACGTGACCTACCTGAAGTCTATTCCCTTCATTCTGTACAACCTGGCCGCCCTGGCGCTTCTGACCTTCGTCGTTTTCTCGGGACGGGATTTCGGCCCCATGCTGGTCGCGGAACGCCGGGCCAGACGAGAGGGAAAGATCCTCAGAGACGACGCGAAACCCCTGATCAACCCCAACCAGGTCGAAGACCGACCGGACGAGGACACCCCCAGGCGGGTGATCAATTTCGTCCTGCCCCTGGGTACGCTGGTGGGGCTGATCTTTTTGATGCTTCTGGTGACGGGCGGATGGCCTTCCGTAGACGTGGCAACGGCGATCGGCGAGGGAAGCAGCTCGAAATCCCTGGTCTACGGAGCCTTCGGATCGGTGTTTTTGACGCTGATGCTCTACCGGATTCAGGGCATATCCACCTGGGCGCGCCTTTTCAAGGGGTATATGGAAGGCATGAGGTCCATCTTTTACGGGACGCTGATTTTGATATTTGCCTGGGGTATCGGATCCATGGTCAAGCAGGTCGGAACCGCCGGGTTTATCGTCTCCCTCACGCGGGATGTGCTCGCCCCGGGATGGGTGCCCCTGGTCACCTTCGTGACGGGCGCCGTCATCGCCTTCTGCACGGGCACGTCCTACGGCACCA
>JBNGDE010000043.1:0-11090 GCA_049974925.1 Thermovirgaceae bacterium
CTTTGAAGCCCAAAAACCCATAGGAATCCCGGTTACAGGGTCTCGTGAGGAGAAAATCCGGGAAATGACGGTCAACTGCAACAGGGCCCTGGAAAAAATGATACGCCGGGCTCCCGAGCAGTGGCTCTGGATGCACCGGCGCTGGAGAGAGTGACAGGTTACTTCTCGGAAAAGAGTTTCCCCGCGACTGCGTAGTTTTCCCTGGACGTTTCCGAAAGAATGATCCTTACCTGCTCGGGTTTCACGTCGAGACTTTCGCAGACGGCCTGAGTGAGGCTTTTTACGAGTCTTTTCTTTTTCTCCATGTCACGGCCTTCGATAAGGTGAATCTGAAGTATCGGCATTTTCACCTTCCTTTCGACTGGTCCCGGCATCGTTCGAGCTACTTGCCGATACAAAAATTATTGAACACTGCATCGAGCAGCGAATCGTCGGCGGAGATGCCGAGAATCCGCTCCATGCATTTTCTCGCGTCCGAGAGTCCGGTGGCGGCGGCATCCTCCCCCAGGCCGCCGGCGAAAGCTTCAAGAGCGTGGCCGATAGCCTGCCCGGCAAGACGAAGTTCTTCCAGCTGTCGCGCTGTGGTGTTCAGCCCTTCGTCAAGGGTGCCCTCCGCGGCAAAAAACCGGACCAGGTCATTCTTAAGATCTTCAATGCCGGATCCCGTCTCGGCGGAAATGATCCTGACGGTGCTTTCGGGCAGGAGGGCATGGACATCATCGCTGGAAACCTCCAGGGGGAGATCCGCCTTGTTCACTGCGACGATGTGGGGCGTGCCGGCGAGCTGGAAAGCGATTTCCCTGTCTTCGTCACAAAGAGGTTCGTTCCCGTCGATAACCCATATTCTGACATCGGCCTCCCGCATGGCCGCACGCGCTCGTTCGACGCCGATAGCTTCCGCTTCGTCGGAAGGGCGGCGGATTCCGGCGGTGTCGACAAGCCGGAGGGGAACTCCACGGTGGGTGAGTACTTCCTCGATGACATCCCGGGTTGTCCCGGGTATCGATGTCACGATCGCGCGGGCCTCCGAGAGGAAGGCGTTCAGCAGGGAGGACTTTCCCACATTGGGGCGGCCCACCAGAGCGATGCGAATTCCCTCCCGCAGGAGATTGCCTGTTTTGGCCAGGTCGATGAGGTTCGAGAGTTCTTTATTGATTGTCTGGAGTCTTTCCATGGCTGCAGCGCTTTCCAAAAGGGGGATGTCTTCTTCAGGGAAATCGAGACCGGCCTCGATGAGAACGCTCAGATCCATGATTTTTTCGTAGATTCCCTTTACCCGGTTCGAGAATTCTCCGGAAAGGCTTCTCGTGGCCGCCTTGAGGGCTTCCGAGCTTCTGGCCCTTATGATGCCGATAACCGATTCCGCCTGGGCGAGATCGATTCGGCCGTTCAGAAAGGCCCGCCGGGTGAATTCCCCGGGATCGGCCATCCTGGCTCCTGCCGAAAGGACCTCTTCCAGGCACCTTTTTGCAACCAGGGACCCTCCATGACAATGAATTTCGGTGACTTCTTCTCCGGTGTAGCTTTTTGGGGGCTTGAACCACACAACAAGGACCTCGTCAATGGCTTCTCCGGAAGCATCGGTGATATGGCCATAGCTCATGTGTCGGGCCGGGATCTCCGAAAAGGGTCTGGTCCCCCGGAAAATCCCGTTCACGAGATCCCGTGAGCCCTCTCCCGAAACCTTTATGACTCCTATTCCAGCTTCTCCCCAGGCGGTGGCGATTGCTGCAATGATGTCCTTTCTCATTTCAAGACTCCCCCGGCTTGCTGGATCTTCCGTCGGTCACCCAAAAAGGCTGGTTCCACAAAAGTGCCGGGCCGGAGAAAAAAGCGGGAGAACCGTCGATGCGGAATCTCCCGCTCTGGCAGGTGAAGCGCCCGGCTTTCAAGACAATTCGGTTACTTTTGCACCAATTCCCTGATGGCGTCTCCGAGTCTGGAAATTCCTTCCTGGGTCTGCTCTGGCGATGCGAAGGTAAAGCACATTCTGAAGTTGTGTCCGCCGCCACCCTTTGGATAGAAGGGCTCTCCCGGAACGAAGGCCACCTTCTTTTCTATGGCCTTGTCGAAAAGATCGCTGACCGGGATGTTCGGCGTCTCAAGCCAGTAGAAGAACCCGCCCTTTGGCGTTTGGTACCTGACCTGATCCTGTGGCAAACAGGTCCTGAAAGCTTCTTCCATGGCGTCCCGTTTCTTTCGGTAATGATCGATGATTTTCGGAAGAAAGGCGTCGAGGTACCCGAGCCTGCAGTATTCGTAGACCATGGCCTGCGCCACGACGCTGGAGCAGACATCGACACCCTGTTTGAAGACCGTCATTTTCCGGATCAGTTCAGAGTTGCCGACGCACCACGCGACGCGGGTTCCCGGAGCCAGGATCTTCGAGAAGCTGCAGGCAAAAAGGACCCTTCCTCCGGTATCCATGGAGTAAATCGTCGGCGGATCCTCTCCGTCGAACCTGACGTACCCGTAAGGGTCGTCTTCAAGGATGAGGATATTGTGTTCCTCGGCGATCTCGAGGAGTTTTTTTCTGCGCTCCACCGAGAGGTCGCAACCCAGCGGGTTGTGAAAGTTGACGATGGTATAGATAAACTTGACCTTTTTCCCCTGTTTTTTGGCATTTTCGATGATTTCGGACAAAAGTTCGACTTTCATGCCGTTCTCGTCGCAGGGAACAGTCAGAAATTCCGCTCCATGGTTGTACATGGTAAGGGTTGCACCGACGAATGTGGGTTCCTCGCAAATGATGCAATCACCTTTGTCGATGAGAGCCCAGCACAAGAGATCCACGACCTGTGTCGATCCAGTGGTGATGAGCATCTCCTTTGGATCCGGTGTGCGCCCCATTCGGGGTGCCGTCCATTCACAAAGGAAGTCCTTCAGCGGCTGGTATCCTTCTGTGGTGCCGTACTGGAGGATATCCTTGCCTTCCCGATCGAAAATGCCCGCCGCCTCCTTGAACTGACTGACCGGGAAAATTTCAGGGTCCGGCATCCCGCCGGCGAAGGAAATCATTTCCGGCTGCCGGATGACATGAAGCATTTCACGAATCGGCGAAGGCTTTGATTTACGGGTTGCCTCGCTGTACAACGGTTCCAGAAACGAACTCAAGATGCATCCCTCCAAGATTAAGCTTCTCTGCTTTTTCTCCCCTCTGCTTTTTGAATACGGCCCAGCTCCTATTGCCGTCTTTCTATGCAGTCCATTCTCATCTGGAAAACCGCGTTTCATTGCTTTCTCGAGGCGACGACGGCTTCCGTTTCCTGTCTGATTCGTGTTAACCGGCGGTCCGTCGGCGGATGAGAATTGAATCCGCTCGGAGATGTCTCGTACCCTGCCTTCTTCATGCGCAGCAGGGAATTATAGAGCCCCCAGGGGTCGTATCCCGCTTTTGTGGACAAGTGTATTCCGTAGATGTCGGCCTCGATCTCCTGCTCGCGGCTGAAACCTGCTTCCGCCAGGGCCATCCCGACTACGAAAGCGCCACGGGCGAAGTCCCCCTCGTCCTTGACGTTTCTGAAAAGAAGATACCACAGGAGACCGCGCCCTACCGTCTTGTTGTAGTGACCGCTTTTTATATGGCCGATTTCGTGGGCGAGCACGCCGGCAAGCTCGTCTTCCCTGTCGAGGATGTCGAGAAGGCCGGTGGTAACGTGAACGGAGTAGGCGCTGCCCTGGAAGGAGACCCAGGCGTTCGGCGTTTTGTCTTCCTCCAGATGGACGGGGCCTGCATTGGAAAGGCCCGCTGCGGATGTCAGTTTTCCCCACACCCGGGGGACAACGTTTTTGTTGAGCCCCGCTTCCGCCGAACCAACTGAAAAGACGAGCAAACAGGTCAGCACCGCGAAAAGAGCCTTCGTTTTTTTCACGGGGATCACCCCCCCTAGGAAATTCTCTGTTTCACATCTATAGTATAGCAATTTGTCGTTTTTCGGCACCCGCCGAACCCCGTGTTTTTGCCCTTTTCGGTAAATTGAGGCATCTTTTCATCCTTGACCGGGGCAAACATCCGTGGTATACATAGCGCAACCTTTTTCGAAGGGTGGCGCTCAAGGATGTTCACGAGGCACACCGCCGTTGTTTTTGCAAGCGGACTGTCCGGCTCCGGATCCAGCTCTTGCGGTTTTTCCGCAAGGGTCCGCACTGATATGGAGTCCGGCTTCGATGAACATCTGACGTAACCTGCAGTCAGCCTTGAACCAGAAAAATCCCGAGGGGACCGGACTTGTTCCGGTCCCCTCTTTTTTTTGAAAGGAGGTTTCATGGTATGACGAAATACCTGTTTTCTCCCGGACCTGTTCCGCTTGATCCAGCCGTGCAGGCGGCGAATGCCGGGCCGGTGATAAGCCACAGAAGCAGGGAGTTCTCGGCGTTGCTTTTGAGACTCCAGAACAGGCTGCGGGATCTCCTGCGAACATCTGGGCCCGTACCTGTTTTCCCGGGGTCCGGAACGGCGGCTTTGGAAGCTTTGGCCGTAAATTTCACCGGTCCGGGAACCACGGTGATTTCCTTTTCCTGCGGGGTGTTCGGGGAGCGTTTCAGGGAAATTGTCAAAAGACAGGGAGCCCGGATAATCCCCTTTGACGTCGATCCCGGAAGAGCCTGTTCTCCCGATGACGTAGCCGAAGCCTGCAACAGGTATCCCGAAGCGGATGTCCTTCTTCTGACTCACAACGAGACATCCACGGGGGTCCTCAATCCGCTTGAAGAGATTTGCAGGGCTCTGCCGGAGGAAAGGCCCTTCGTGATGGTGGATGCCGTCAGTTCTCTCGGCATGGTCCCTCTGTATCCGGAGGAATGGGGGATAGACGCCATCGCCTCCTGTTCGCAAAAAGGCCTTGGGGCTCCCCCGGGACTGGGAATCGTCAGGCTTTCCGAACGGATCCGAAGCCGCCTGGAAAAAAGCGCTCCTCCTCCGACGGTGTTTTTTGATCTTGATGCATTGATTTCGGGGCTTGAAAAAGAGGAGCCTTCCGTCCCTTATACGCCGCCGGTTACGATTATCCGGGCCCTGGACGCCGCTCTTGACGGGATGGCCAGGATGGGGTACGCAAGGCGGTTCGAGTCGGCGAGGAGGTTCGCCCGGGCGCTGTCCGAGGGATTTGCGAGCATGGGATTGAAACTGTTCGTGCCGGAAGATCAATTCCGTTCCCCCTGCGTCACCTCTGTGGAGATTCCGGGAAAACGTGCCGAAGAGGTGCGGGAGATCCTCCGGGATTACGGGATCGAGACAGCCGGTGGGCAGGCCGGGCTGAAGGGGCGCATTCTCAGGATCGGGCATTTCACCGACGAAGGGTGGCCTGAAGCCTGTCTTCTGCTGGGGTCCTTCTGGTCCGCCTGTAAAAGGGCGCAAATATCCGTTGACGAGCTCGATTTGAGGAAATGTCTCGAGGCTTTCGGGAAGGAGGAAGCATGATGTGGGAAATACTGGTTACCGAGCCCGTTCATGAATCCGGGTTGAAGATCCTCTCTTCGGATTCTTCCGTCAATCTGAAACAGCGGATGGGGATGTCGCGGGCCGAGCTTCTTGAAGCCGTCGCCGATGTACACGCCATGATCACCCGGAGCGGGACTCCTCTGGACAGTGAGGTCCTGGCCGCCGGAAAATGCCTCAAGGCCGTGGCCAGGGCGGGAGTCGGCGTCGATAACATAGATCTCGCCGAAGCGAGCAGGAGGGGCATCGTCGTTATCAATGCACCGACGGGAAACACTCTTGCCGCCACGGAACACACCTTTGCGCTCATGCTGTCTGTCTGCAGGAAGCTTCCCCAGGCACACCTCTCGCTGGTCGGCGGCCAATGGGAGAGGAAACGCTTCATCGGATCGCAATTGTCCGGGAAGAACCTGCTGATCGTGGGGTTGGGCAGGATCGGGAGCCGGGTGGCTGTCCGGGCGAAAGCATTCGGGATGAATGTCCTCGCCTTCGATCCTTATGTGTCCACGAAAAGGGCGGAGGAGATAGGAGTGTCTCTGGTACCGGATCTCGAGGGTGCTCTGGCGCTTGCCGATGTCGTCACTCTCCACACCCCGATGACGGAAGAAACCAGGCACATAATCGATGAAAGAATGCTTCGGGCTTTCAAGACGGGGGCGGTTCTCATCAATTGTGCAAGAGGCCGTCTTGTTGACGGTAATGCCTGCGCAGAGGCTCTTCGCGGGGGACGTCTCGCCGGAGCGGGCTTTGATGTCTTCCCCTTTGAACCCCCCGAAAACCACCCCCTCTTTGCCGATGACCTTCGTGACCGGGTGGTTTTGACGCCTCACATCGGAGCCAACACCAGGGAGGCGCAGTCTGCCGTTTCGGAGATCGCCGCGTCCAATCTCCTTGCCGCCTTGAAGGATGAACCCTACGAACATGCGGTCAACCTTCCTTTCATGGAACACCGCCTTTCTCCGTCCAGGCGTCATTTCCTGTCTCTTTCAAGAAAGATAGGAGCCTTTGCCGGCTCCATCATGGAGGCGGCCCCGGAGCGCATGACTCTCAACAGGAGAGGCGACATTTTCAATGATGAAAACATCATCTGCTTCGAAAACCCCTACAGGCACTCGGCCTACGCCGTCGCCGCCCTCAAGGGGGTCCTTGAAGTCCGCCACGGCCCGGAGACCAACTACATGTCGGCTCCTCTCATGGCTGCAGAACGGGGGCTACAGGTGGAGGAGGGGAGGGGACCCTCTTCGACCTACCACAATCTCATGGAGCTTGAACTTGCGGGTGAGGGGAAGTCGGTGCAGATAACGGCGACCGTCACGGAAGACGGGAAACACAGGGTTGTCAACATCAACGGGTACTGGATCGACTGTATTCCCGAAGGAAACCTGATTGTCTTCCAGAATCACGACAGGCCCGGCGTCATCGGCAAGGTAGGGTCCTTGCTCGGCGAGCTTGGGATCAATATCGCCAATTTTGCCCTGGGAAGGAAGAACGGCAGCGGCCTTGCCCTGGGAGTCCTGCAGGTGGACTCCGAGGTGCAGCCGCCGGTACTTAAACGTCTCAGGTCAGTAGGAGACCTGCTTTGGGCCGAAGCTGTCAGGCTCGAGGAAGGGCTTTAGACATGCGTGTTTTTTTGATCCGTCATGGTCGGACCGCCTGGAACGCCCAGGGCCTTTTCCAGGGCGGACGGGATATCCCCCTGGATGCGACCGGACGGGACCAGGTGAAGGCAATGGCCGAAAAGGCGGCCGGAATACCCTTCGCGGTGATCTGGTCGAGCCCGCTTGCCAGGGCGAGGGAGACCGCCGATGCCCTTGCCCGGAAGACGGGGGTGGAAGTCTGCGAGCATGGCGGTTTGAGCGAAATCCGCCATGGGAAGTGGGAAGGGTTGAAAGCGGAAGTCGTGGCACGTCGATGGCCCCGGCTTTTCAGTCTCTGGCATGAACGGCCGGAGGAGGTGGTCATGCCGGAGGGGGAGTCACTTGAAGATGTCCAGGCCAGAAGCATGAGAGCCATGGAAGACGTGACCGCCCGTGAAAGGGACCCCATTGCCGTCGTAACCCATGACGCCGTCATCAAGGTCCTTTTGTGCACCTGGCTTGGCCTTCCGCTTTCCCGGTTCCGGTGTTTCGAGCTTGGCAACGCCTCCATCACCGGTGTCAGGTTAAGCAAGAAGAGGGCTTCCCTCTTCTTGCTTGGAGACACTTCCTGGTCGGAAACGCCCTACAGCCGTGAATTGCAGGTTTCCCTGTAACGGCAAAGTGGACAAGACGCGACCCGGGGGTGTATGTTCAAAAAGAGGAAATCCGGACCCTATGAACTTCTCCAGGAGGTGTTCGCCAATGACCAGATCGCGGCTGGAAGTGCTCAAGTCGCTTGCGGTGGAAAACCAGACGAAAATGATTCTGCTTGTCATGGACGGGCTTGGCGGGTTGCCGGGCCCCGACGGTGTGACGGAACTCGAAAAAGCGGAGACGCCCAATCTTGACAAGCTTGCAGCATCGGGAGAAACAGGTCTTTTGGAAATTGTGGATACGGGGATAACGCCCGGGAGCGGACCGGGACATCTTGGCCTTTTCGGGTACGATCCCCTGGAATTTACCATCGGCCGGGGGATTCTTGAAGCTCTCGGCGTCGGGGCCGAGGTCGGAAAAGGAGACATCTGCGCCCGTGGCAACCTTGCCACCTGGAAGGAGCAGGATGTCATCGCCGACAGGCGTGCGGGTCGTATCGATACGGAAACCAGCGGTGAAATCGTAGAAAAGTTGTCCCGCTCGATCACGGAAATCGACGGGGTCAAGGTTCGTTTTACTCCTGGACTTGAACATCGTTTCGTCGTTGTTCTTTCAGGCGAGGGCCTGTCTGAAAACGTTTCCGACGCCGACCCTCAGATTGAGGGCAAACCAATGAAATGGTCGGAAGCCACGGCGCCTGATGGTCAAAAGACCGCCAAGACGGTCAACGCCCTGATTCGGGAGATTCGCAAGGTCCTTTCAGGGGAAGACAAGGCGAACGGCTGCCTGCTCCGAGGGTTTTCAGGAGTTCCCGACATACCCCAGATGAAAGAGCTTTACGGAATTCATCCACTGGCCGTTGCCTCTTACCCGATGTACAGGGGATTGGCCAGACTGGTGGGAATGGATGTAGCCGAAATTGCAAAAGATGAGCGCGACCTCGTGGAAATTGTCAAGGCTCAATGGGATGCCTGCGATTTCTTTTTCGTTCACGTGAAATACACCGACAGCAGGGGCGAGGATGGCGATTTTGACGCGAAAGTAAAGGTCATTGAAAAGGTCGACGAGCTGTTGCCGGAACTGCTCGAACTGCGACCGGAAGTGATGGTTGTCACGGGGGATCACAGCACACCGGCGGTACTTGCCGCCCATTCATGGCACCCTTCACCGATGATTCTCAGTAGTTCCTTCGTCCGTCCCGACGGAAGCGAAATATTCAGTGAAAGAGCCTGTGCCCGGGGGAGTCTCGGGATCATGCCGGCGTCGAAACTCATGGGACTCATGCTTGCCCATGCTCGTCGCCTTGCCAAATATGGGGCATGAGCGAACCTGGAGGTTTTGCCGTGAACGAAGAAAAAAACATGACGACCCTGGAAATCAGGGCACTTCCCCCTGGGGAAAAATTCAAGACCACGGCGGCCATCGTTTCCGCCAAGGCAAGGTACGACAAGAATCGTCGACTTTTCTGGGAGATGACCATCATGGATTCCGATGGATCCCTGGATTCCAAGGTGTGGAGCGATGCAAAATGGTGGGACGCCAGAAACGGCCAGAAGACGGCACTCGAACCTGACAGGATGGACATCCAGGGCGATCTTTTGAACAGCCCCGTCGGCGTTTTCGGAACGGTTACGGAATACAGGGGCAGACAGCAGTACCAATTCAATGAAATTTACCTCCTTGACGAAAAGAGGTATCCCCTGTCAATGTTTCTCGAACGATCCCCGGTTCCCCCGGAGGAGATGGAGCGGGAACTGCGGGAGATGATCGAAGGATGTCATGAACCCGTCAAAAGCTTTCTGCAGAAAGTCTTTGACGGTCCTTTCTGGGAAATGTTCCGGGATGCGCCTGCAGCTGTGTCGCACCACCATGCCTACGTCCATGGTCTTCTCGAGCACACCCTTGCGGTAACCCGTGGAGCCAGGGCCCTGGCCGAAGCCTATAATGCCGGAGGGTTTGTCGTGGACATGGATGTCGTTACGGCCGGCGGGCTTTTGCACGACATCGGGAAGCTTGACGCATACTCGCTGGACCCCTTTCCGAGCATGACCGTCCAGGGTACGGTTATCGACCATATCCCCCTCGGGTACGCCCGATTCGCGAAACTCGCCGAAGAATACGGCCTTGATGAAGAAACGGCCCTGCCCATAGGACACATACTCATCAGTCATCACGGCAGGCGCGAGTATGGATCACCCGTTCTTCCGGCCACACCGGAAGCCCTTATCGTCTCTTCGGCGGACGAACTGGATTTTGTCATGTACTGTTGGCAGGCTGCGCAGGAAAGCCCGGGCGGCGAGAGCGAAGTCTCGGAGTACAACCCGTCGGCCCAGAGGCGCTTCTGGAAAAGGCCGGAGAACAGGATCGAAAGCGAGAGAGGACAGTGACATGGGACAGGTTTTTGAAATCGACAGGCATCAAAACGGAAGACGTCTAGACAAGATTTTGAGAAGCAAATGGCCCGATCTTCCACTCGGGGCAATGATGAAATTTTTTCGGAAGAAGCGGGTACGCCTGGATGGAAGACCCGCGAAGTTCAACGATCACGTGACTTGTGGGCAGACAGTAACGGTTCCATGGGATGATCCCGCGAAGGAAGGGAAACAGGAATTCCAGGAAGGGTCCGGTTCATCGCCGACGATAGAGATCATCTATGCTGACAGTGAAGTCTGCCTGGTGAACAAGCCCTGGAACCTCCTGACACAACCCGTGGAACCAGGGGATGACTCGGCCGTAACGCGCGTCGCCGGGACTCTTGAATGGAAAGATCGCGAGTTCCTTCCCACGGCGGCTCACAGGCTGGACCGAAACACCTCGGGCGTCCTGGTCGTGGCATTGACGGGGCCTGCCTTGAGGCTGCTTCACCAGATGTGGCGGGAAAAGGACATGCGAAAAGACTATCTCGCTCTCGTGGACGGGCGAACCGAAGAGGAAGGAGTCATCAGGAGGAGACTTGAAAAGGATACTTCCAGAAATGTCGTCTCCACCGTTGAATCGGGTGGCAAATACTCCGAGACACGTTTCTCGCGTCTGGAAACGGATGGTCAAATATCCCTCCTTTCCCTGGAGCTCGTGACAGGGAGACCGCACCAGGCGAGGGTACACCTGGCAGAAATGGGCCATCCCCTCATTGGTGATGTCAAATACGGGGACCGGGAAAAAAACGCCGAATGGAAACGTTCTGGTGTCAGTCGACCCTTGTTGCACGCCAGGCGAATCGTCTTTCCGAGGGAGGCGGCATCTCCTTTGCAGCATCTTGGAGGAAAGTCCTTTACGGCCGTTCCACCGGATGATTTCCTTTCCGTTCTCTCCTCCAGGGGTTGGAATTTATACGGTCATAGGGTATAATCACCTATATAAAACAAATACCATTCCCTTGGAGGGTTGAGAATGAAAGACCTGAAGCTGCAGATATCCGACAA
>JBNGDE010000044.1:0-10860 GCA_049974925.1 Thermovirgaceae bacterium
TTGCACCGCGGATGCTCTCCCGTGCCACCGAGGACTCGGGGACGCTGACGTCGGTTCTGGTTTTCTGGAACACCTGTGGCGCATATCAGAGCAGCGTGCTCGGCGTACCTGCCCTTGTCTATCTGCCTTACGTCTTCCTCAATTACCTGAACCCCTTTGTATCGAAAATCATGTCTTATATGAAGATCGGGGTATATAGGCGTACCAGCAGTGGTAAAAACGTAATTTCCAGAGATAAACCAGAATAATCTAAAAACATAAAGACAGAAGGTTCTCAATGAGGGGCGGGAGGATCCCTCCCGCCCCTTTCTCGGGTGCATTCGGGTATTACAGCTTTTCTTCCACAGACCTGACCTTCGCGTCCATATCCAGATCCTTGTCCCTTCGTTCGTCGATCCGGATCGTCGTTCCGACCCGCAGGGCCCCCGCTTCAAAAGGGACCTGGTGGGCGGCCTTTACGGCTTCAAAAACGGTGTCGAGATCCCCTTCGAGAATCGTTCCCATGGGTGTGAGGAGCGTTTTCAGGCCATAACTTCTCAGAACCTTCTCCACGTCGGCGACATACCGGCTCAAGCTGGGCGTCTGGGTTCCATAGGGAACGACGACAACTTCGGCAACGACCTTTCCCATGAATGCACCTCCTCTTTGGTTTGTGCATAATGCTGCCGCACGGCAGGACCAAATGGTATTGTATAGGTACCGCCCTTTTAAAGACTACCCCGACGGGAGTGATGGTTCGTGGATTCTATCGAGATGATCATGGGATGGAAATGGGTTCAGCCCGTATTGATTGTCATCGGATGGTTTTTGGCAGACAGGGTCTTGCGGCGGGTCCTGGGAAAAATCTTTGACCAGGCCGTGGGAGTGATCCAGAAAAACAAGATCAGTGGTCTTGCGAAACATGAACGTGAAGCACGGATGAAGCGGCTGGGCACCCTGAGAAAACTTGCCCTTGATATCGTCCGGGCCGTCCTCCTCGTCTTAGCTGCCTTGATGTTGTTAAGCAGTATCGGCATAGATATCATGCCAGTCCTGACGGGGCTTGGTATCGCAGGTCTTGCCATCTCCCTGGCGGCCCAGAACATTATCCGGGATTTTCTGAACGGGATTTTTGTCATCATTGAGGACCACTACGCCGTGGGTGACGTGGTGAAGATCGGAGAATATTTCGGAACCGTGGAGCGCTTTACCCTGAGGACAACCCACCTCTCCGACCTGGACGGGAATTACATCATCATACCCAATGGAACCATAGGAGAACTGGTGAATGCAACGAAACACTGGTCCCAGGCCAAGGTCATCGTCGGAGTATCCTACGATACGGATGTTCGTAAGGCCCTGGCGGTTATGGAAGAAGTAAGTCAGCAGATGAAAGCCGATCTGCCCGGCAAGATCCTGGGCGATCCGGCGATTCAGGGAATCCTCGAATTTGCGGACAGTTCAATCAACCTCAGGGCTCTGATCAAGACCGTTCCCGGGGAGCAGTGGTTCATCGCAAGAGAGTTCAGGCTCAGGTTGAAAGAAGCCTTCGACAAGGAAGGCATCGTCATTCCCTTTCCGCAGCGTGATGTGTGGATCAAGGAATATCCAAAGGCTTCTTTTCAGAAGACCACTGCGTAGGGGAGCGGCCTCTCTGACGTGCCTGAGGGGCTGTTGACCAATGCCCCCTGCCACCACATGGTTGAGGAACCCCCGCCGTCGAGGTTGAGGGCTTCCTTCAGGCCTAACCCGGCAGCAAGGGCTGCTGCCTCATTCAGGGTGCACCCGCGGCTGTGCCAGGAGTCCCTGCCGTCGACCACGATCCACCAGAGGCTCGTCCCGTCTGTCCCGGCGATGGACCGCGGGTGACGTCCCCGGATGATGCTCTCGGAAAAGCCTTCGGGATTCAGGGCACCCTTACCTCCCTGAAGCAGCAGGGGACCTGCCTGAAGGACATTTGTGCATTTCTCGAAACCCTTGTCGTGCCATGAAATCTCGAGGTCGATTGATGCACCCTTGTCAAAGCGGCGTAACCTGTCCGCTGAAAACCCCCGGGCCACGATGAGATACCCGTCCCGGGGTACGAAATGGTTCGAGAGATGAGCCCCCTTGATTCCTGTGAGCCTGCCCGCGACGACCGTTCCTTCCAGGGCGTCGTCGGGAATTCCGGATGCAAAATACCAGATATGGGGGGAATACAGGGCGGCTTCGTTTCCTGCCGGAGCACTGTTGTGACGGGCTATTTCAAGAGTTTCGCCTTCCGAGCGGAGGATCGTCCTGAACCAGCCTGGACCGAAGTGAATGGTTCCGTTATCGTTCCAGCCGATGGCCGACCGGTTCTGCCAGGGTTCGTTGACGGGAAACCCTCTCGCAACGAGGCTCCCGATAATGTGGACCCCGTTGAAGAACCCGCCGTTTACGGCGCCTTCAGCCTCAGAATGTTGCGCAATCCATGAGAGGGGTTGTT
The DNA here is from genome assembly GCA_049974925.1 of Thermovirgaceae bacterium. Lineage (GTDB taxonomy): Bacteria > Synergistota > Synergistia > Synergistales > Thermovirgaceae > UBA1876. The sequence continues at coordinate 2,447 of JBNGDE010000044.1, forward strand.
TCCTGCCCGCGATCTCCCCGGCGGTGACGATCCTGGGCATGGTATGGCTCGTATCGGCCACGATGGCACTCCAGAAAAGGGCTTCCGACGGCCGATCCTCGAAGGGTACGATCCTGGTCCCACCGATATCTTTCACCTGGTCAGCCTTGGCCCAGGCTTCGATGTAGTGGAGAAAGGGCCCCACCAGCACCGTTCTTCCCGAGGGGCGCTCTTCGATCGTACACGGAAGACCCCTGCCTGCAATCTTCCTTTTGAGCGCTTTGGCTTCCGGAGACTCCGCAGGAAATACCCCGGCCTGAACAGCCCAGCTTGCGGGAGGCCGCCCGATGTTCTCCCTCTGGAGGATCAGCGAGGTCCTGCTTCCGTCGAAGCGTTCTTTCCACACCATGTAACGTCTGCATGCAGAGAGCCATTGCCGTAACGCCGGGAGCTCCTCTCCTGTCAATTCCTGTTCAGGTTTCAGGAGGAAAATTTTCGGAGGCTGCGGGTTCATTTTTTCTGCGATGCGAAAGTAGGGCTGGATGTATTCCGGAAGGTTCGCATTCCTCTCAAAAGGAAGGTTGTTGAGGATCTCCGCTTCCTTCGTCAGTCCGAGACTCCTGAGGGAGTACAGAAGCGCTTCCGCCCGAGATACCTCGATGTCAGGGTAGAATTTCTCCGTCGGGGGCAAAATGCCCAGAGCCGCCGCCGATTCGACAGCGCGTGCATCAGGATGGTCGGCAGATATGTCACTGAAGTACCTCGTGCCTGACCAGAGCGGCAGTTCCAGGGTGGAGATGATTGTCGAAACCAGTCTTCCCCGGGTTACACCGGCGGCTTCGGCCTGGCAGCCGAAAAACAGGACGAAAAGGGCTAAAACGGCCAAAAAGGAAAGGAACCTTGGTGTTCTGACTTTCATGACTTTCTCTCTCCCGGAAAAACCGTATTCTGCCTGTCAGCGGGTACATGGAGTGTCCATTTCCGTACAATTGCGAAGGGCAACAAAAGATAGAGGCTCGAACTTGTATTTTACCGAAAGAATGCTATGATCCGCAAAGAAGGGCTAGACAGGGGGTTTCCGGTAACCATGGTTGAAATTTGTGCGCTTGCAAGGCGCGGGTATTCGCCCCCTGAAACCGGTCCGGACGAGGACCACGCAATGGTAGCCTGAAGACTACTGAATGCTGGTCTTTTGTCTTATTAATCGTCTGGGTCTGGTACGGAATATAACAGTTACCGGGAACCATGTGGAGGTGAAGTCTGCGGGAGACTGGGGAAAAGAGTTTTCCAGCTTGTTTTGCCTCCCTCGAAGGGAGGAACTCTCGCTTGCAGGGGGCGAATTACGAATGAAAAAGGAAGATCCTGGATCATCGTCCGCATCAGGGCTCAACCCGGTGCGAAAGATTGGTTTGATTTACAATCTCCGCCGGGCTGCCGCCCGTAGTGAGGCCGATGACAGATATGAAGAATATGATTGTATCGAAACTATAGAAAGCCTCAAGAGAAATATAGAGTCATTTGGCTTTGAAGTCCTCCCTTTTGAGCAAGGAGAAGAATTTGTGGAAGCCCTCAGGAAGACACGGCCCGACTTCGTGGTCAATATTGCCGAGGGCTGTGGCATCCGGCGGGCACGGGAGTCACAGGTTCCGGCCCTCCTTGAAATGATGGATATCCCCTATGCAGGTTCGGACGCGGTCACCCTGGCCATTGCCCTTGACAAGTGGCTGGCCCATCATATGCTTGCGGCGGCAGGCCTCCCCGTCCCGACGCTTTTCATGTTCTCCCGGGAACAGGAGCTTCGTAACGCGAACCATATCTTTACCCTCCATAGGGAATACCTCGTGAAACCGAGATGGGAAGGGTCTTCAAAAGGCGTATTCCCCGATTCGGTCGTGACTACGCACACAGAACTCGTCGAAAGGGTCCGCCGGATATGGAAGCGCTACAGCCAACCGGCCCTTGTGGAGGAATTCCTCCCGGGACAGGAGATTACCGTAGGCGTACTCGGAAACAAACCGCCCCGCGTAGTCGGCCTCATGGCCGTCAGTCCAGAGCCTACGGAGGGCCGCTCTTTTTACACCATCGGACACAAACGGCAGTGGGAAACCAAGGTTCGGTACAATCCGCCCTCGGCAGTGGACAAGAAGACGAGAATCGCCGTCTCAAGGGATGCCGTCAGGTGTTTCAGGTTCCTTGAAATCAAGGACATAGCACGAATAGACTTCAAGGTTGACAGGCATGGGGTGCCCAAGATAATCGATATCAACCCCTTGCCGGGCCTTTCTGAAGCCTATAGTGACCTTCCGATCCTTTACAGGCTCAGTGGGGGCAGGTACGAGGATCTGCTGAGCGGATTTCTGAGGGAGTCTTTTGCGAGGCAGGGATTGTCGTGGCCTGAACCGGCGGAAAGGTATACCCGCCATGCACTCAGTATCTAAGAACGTCCTTGTAACTGTAGCGATTGAGGACACGGGCAGGGAGGATGTTTTGGATGCACAGAGATGCTGCAAATCGGTCCTTGAAGCCCTGGAGCGTTCCGGTTACAGACCTCTGCCCTTTGAGATCAGGGGCGATGACCTTCGGGCCCCCTCGGTGCTGGCAATGAGGATTCTCAAGGAGCAACCCGGCTGTGTCTTCAACCTTTTCGAGGGATTCTCCGAAGCTCCGTTTCTCGAGCCGGCTTTTGCCGCGATCCTTGAAGAAATAGAAACACCCTTCACCGGTAACGGCTCAAAAGCCTTGTCGGATTGTCTCGACAAGGATCGGACGCGAAAAATGCTGAGCCGAGCGGGGCTTCCGGTTCCTCCTGGCTTGTGCATACACTCTGTTACTGAAAAATCTCGACTAGAAAGCCTCGACTTCCCGCTCTTTGTAAAACCACGCTGCGAAGACAGCAGTGTCGGCATTAATTCAGACTCCGTCGTCCGTGACAGGTCGCTGCTGGAGACGCTTCTTGCGCAACTTTTTGAGGACTTTCCCGACGGCCTTGTCGTGGAGAAATACCTTCCAGGAACGGAATACAATGCGGGATGCATGGGCGCGGCACCCTACGAATTCCTTGCCCTGTCGTCCATCCAGTACAGGCCGGAAAAGAAAACCTCCGACTTTCTGGGTTACGATTCCAAATGGAAGCCCGAGAGTCTCGATTACCAGGAAATCGGAAGCTGTATCGAGCAAGACCTGTCCTTGCCCCTGCATCGTAGGATCCGGGATATGTGTCTCAAGGCCGGGGAAGTCATGGGTTGCAGGGGGTATTTCCGCGTCGATTTTCGGGAAAGAAACGGGGAAGTGTTTATCCTCGAAGTCAACCCGAACCCGGACATCAACACAGATAGCGGTTTTGCAAGGCAGAGTGCGGCAGCAGGCTATGATTACAGCGACATGATTGCAAAGCTTGTGGAGCTTGCCCTCGAAGGGGGAAGAAAACATGTCCGCCATGGCCTCCGCCCAACACATCCTGTCGACGTGCGCTGATATCGCCCGAAGGACAGGCGCGTTTACGGCGAGTGAGATAGAGGTGCTCCGGGAAGTCCTCGATGAATGGCTTGCGACACAGGGTAGCGAGTATCACCTGAACCTGAAGGTGAACGAAAAAGACGAAATTGAGGGATTTATTCTTTATGGCAGGGCTCCCATGACCCGTTTCGCCTGGGATATTTACTGGATCGCCGTTGACGCAGACAAACAAGGGTACGGAATCGGGATATCGCTGATCGAGGCTGTCCAGAAGCGGGCGCTTCGCGACAAGGACAGGGCAGTCCTGCGCATTGAAACGTCCGGGAAACCCTCTTATGAATCACAACGGCGGTTCTATAAATCCTGCGGATTTTCCGTCGCCGGACGTATTCCTGATTTCTATGCTCCCGGTGATGACCTGGTGACCTTCGTCAAAACCATCATGAGTTGGTGACATTATCCCTGTCCGGTCACAAAAAAGGGGAAGTTTGTGTTGACAGGGCGCCGAATGCTTCGTATAATGAGCGCCGTCACTTTTGCGGGGCGTTAGCTCAGCGGGAGAGCACTTGCATGGCATGCAAGGGGTCGGGGGTTCGAATCCCCCACGCTCCACCAGGCATTTATGAGCCGTATGAGGGTTGACTACGGGAAACCCGACTGCGGCTTTTTTTGTCGTTTTATGACCGACAGAATATCTTGGTGACAAAGCGGCGATTCCAAACTGCGGATTGATACATCTGAAGCGGGTGCCCCAATGCCCTGGCAAGGTGTGAAGTTCAACGAAACGGGGCCTCCTGAAAGAGGCCCTTTACGGTCGAACTTCTCTTTCAGGAGTTCGTAAGGGACATCAGAGAAGTTGACGATGCTTTTTTCGGTGCCGTTCCATCCAGGATCATCCGGGTCCCGATGGGCATGGGGAAGGCCACGGTCCGCTGCATGGCGTGTAGCCTGTGTCTCGGTCCCTGAAATCCACGAGTTGCATGGCGACCCTGACGGGTTCCCCCTTCTTGAAACCACGGGCGTCAGAGTGGTGACGGTTCACCTTTTGTCCCTGAAGTCCCTTCCTTGACGTAGCGGGGCGTACCTGTGTCCGGTTCCTTGTTGCCGTCGCTGCAAAAGGTCAGGCGGAGGTCCCGGGGAATCGGACGGAAGCGGGCAAAAAGGCTTTTTCTTCATATTCGAAGGTTTTGTGTCTTGTGAAAGAGTGATTCTGAAACGAAAATTGCCTGTATAATATGGTCCTGTTACGTTTTACTGTTTGGACCGGCAGTTCAGATTGTGAAAGGGGGATGGGAAATGGATCCGAGGGGAGTGCATTACATTGTTGAGGCGTCAGGATGCTCGGAGATTATAGGTGAGGTCGACCGCATGCAGGAGATTCTCGTCGAATCGGCGAGAAGGGCCAACACCCAGGTGTGGGCTGTTTCATTCCATCGTTTCCCCCCGAACGGAGTCAGTGGTGTCGTCGTGATCAGCGAATCCCACCTTTCGATACACACCTGGCCGGAGGCCGGGTATATGGCACTGGATATATACACCTGCGGTGATGAGAGCCTTCCCGAAAAAGCCGTCGACTACGTTCTCGAAAAGGTTAACGCCGCCCACACCCATATCAGCGAGATAACCCGGGGCTTGGAAGACAACGGCGACAGGGAATTCTATCATTCCCTCATCACCTGGGAGGAACAACTCAGATAGGACGTCTGAGGATGACTGAATAAGGGCTCCTTGAAAAGCCGGGAGGGGCGCCAATGAATACAGCAACCGGAAAGAAGGGGCATGAAAACGTGGCGTTTCTTTCACTCAGAGGGGTCACGAAACGGTACGTTGACGGGGCAAGCGCCGTTTCCGGCCTAGACCTGGATATTCACAGGGGCGAGATCCTCGTGCTTATCGGGCCCTCGGGATGCGGAAAAACGACGACCCTCCGCATGATCAACCGTCTCGTGGAGCCCACGGAAGGCACAATCACGATCGACGGCGAAGACACGTCGCTCCTTGATCCCGTGGTGCTTCGCCGCCGCATCGGCTACGTGATCCAGGGTATCGGCCTGTTCCCCCACCTTCGCGTCCGCGAGAATGTTTCCGTCGTCCCCCGTCTCAAAGGTGTTCCCAGGGCCGAGATCCCCGAAAAGGTGCGGCAGGCGCTGGAACTCGTCGGGCTCCCCCTTGAAGAGTACGGTGACAGGTGGCCCAGCGATCTTTCCGGTGGCCAGAAACAGCGTGTCGGCGTGGCCCGGGCGCTGGCCGGCGATCCGGAAATCATCCTGATGGACGAGCCTTTTGGCGCCCTTGATCCCATCACGAGAATCGGTCTCCAGGACGAGCTTTTGTCGCTTCAGGAGCGTCTGAGAAAGACCGTGGTTTTCGTAACCCATGATATTAACGAAGCCATGAAAATGGGGGATCGGGTGGCTATCATGATAGACGGCCGCATCGTACAGGTGGACCGGCCCCTGGAGCTTCTGGCAAAGCCTGCCGACGATTTCATCGCGGATTTCGTCGGTGCGGGAAATCCCCTTTCGTTGTTCAGGTACCTCAAAATCCGCGATGTCCCCCTCAGAACAGAAAACCTCCCCGTGGTCGGACCGACTGCGACGAAGGAAGAAGCCCTCGAGGCCACGGAAAAAAGCCCGTTGAAATACTGCAAGGACCGCCTGGTATTCGTCTGCGACGGCGACAGGATCGCAGGATGCTGCAATATCGATTCCCACAAGTTTGCCGCTGCAAAAGACATTTCCGGGTGCATTGAACCCGTTACGCACATCCACAAAAACAGTACGCTCCAGGAGGCCCTGGGACTCATGATCTCCGCGGGTATTGCCAACATCGTCGTCACCGGGGACAAGGACACCTTCATGGGTATATTGTCCTTCGTCGATATGACGGACTTCCTGCAGATGCACCAGGAGGAAGCGAATGATGAACCGCGAAGGGAGCTCAGGGAAAGAACCTGAAACAGGGAGGGGATTCCTGTGGCGGAAGTGGTTGTTCATGCACGGAATATAGATGAAGTTACGAAAACCCAGATCGAGGAGATCGGGAGCCATCCAGTTGTGGACGGCCTGGTGGCCATCATGCCCGACTGTCACGCCGGTGCCGGATGCGTCATCGGCTTTACCGGACGGTTCAAGGGTGCCGTGATTCCCAACGTGGTTGGCGTGGACATCGGCTGTGGCGTTATGACGGTGCCCATTGAAGGAGTCCGGGCCAAGGATGCGAATTTTGAAGGCCTCGACAGGTTTATTCGAAAGCGTGTTCCCCTGGGGATGACCCGGCACAAGGATCCGGGAGCGCTGAAAGAGTTCCGGAAGAAACATCCCGAAAGATACAGGGCGATGATGGACCTCGCCGAGGATGCCGACAGGGAGTTTTTTGGGCGCCTCTTCAAAAAAGGGGAGAAGCACGCCACATGGTCGCAGCTTGGGACCCTTGGCGGGGGCAACCACTTCATCGAGGTTGACGAAGACCCCGAGACGAAGAGGCTCTTTGTCACAGTCCACACGGGAAGCCGCCATTTCGGATTCCAGGTGGCGAACTATTTCCAGGGCATGGCTCGGCAGTACATAAAGAAAAAAGGAATCACAGGTGTAGGCAGGGGGCTCGAATACCTGCCCATGTCAGAGGGCGGCGAAGAATACATGAAATGGCTCCGGATCGCCCAGCGCTATGCAGAGCACAACCGTTTCGTCATCATCGACCAGGTCCTCGACTTCTACGGCCAGGCCGCCGACTCAGGCAGCATCATACAGAGCGTCCACAACTACATCAGCGACAGGGACGGCATCGTCCGGAAGGGAGCCATATCGGCCTATGCCGGAGAATCCGTCGTGATTCCCCTCAACATGGCTGCCGGGGTCATCCTCGGAACGGGCAAAGGAAACCCGCGCTATAATTTCTCAGCCCCTCACGGAGCTGGCCGCGTCCTCGGCCGCAAGGAGATGAAACGCCGTCTCAAAGCCGGACAGCTCTCCATGGAGGACTTCAGAAAGAGCATGGAAAGCGTCTATTCCACGTCCATATCCAAAGACACCATCGATGAGTCGCCCATGGCCTACAAGAAGTGGGAGGACATCCGCCAGGAGATGGAGGAAACCGTCACCGTCGAAAAGCTGCTCAAGCCCCTTTACAACCTCAAAGCGCCGGAATAACGCAATAATAACAACTCTCAGTGGAGCGAGAGCCTGGGGCCAGACCGTTTCCTTGCACGAGGCTCCTGCGCGCTCCGCATCCACGACTGGAGGTCGTTGGAGGTGTATTCGAGGTGTTTTTTGAGGGCTGCCACGGAGGCCTCAAGATCTCCAGCCGCTACGGCGGCCAGTATCTCCCGATGCTGCCGTTCCGATTCTTTCCTCATTGATTCGAGATGATCCCTGATGGTCCTGTCCGTTTTTTGCCTGAGCCTGGAAATGGTGTCCACCGTCAGTGGTCGCTCAGCGGGTTCGTAAAACAGGGCGTGAAAAAGGAAATTGAGGTCCCTCCACCGTATACAGTCCGTCTCCTTTTCCATGGCATCGAGCACTGATTCGGCTTCCTCGACGATGCGCCGGGTAATCCTGTCAAAGGCGATCCGCATGAGGTTTGTCTCCAGGGCCGAGATCATCTCGTAGAGTTCCCGGGCCTCTTCCATGGAAAGCTCCGTGACGAAAGCCCCCCGGTACCCCCTGAATTCCACGAGCCCCTCCGTTTCGAGCAGCCGCAGGGCCTCTCGGAGGGGGATAGGGCTGACGCCCAACTTTTGGGAGATCCGCCCCTGGTGAAGGGGGCTGCCTTCGGTGAAGATGCCCCTGTATATGGCTTCGCGAAGGATATTCGCGATGTGGTGGGGAGCACTGCTGTCGCCGCTCATCTTGCGTGCAAGATCTTCCAGGCTTGCCGTTTCCCCGGGCATTCCCCGAGCCCCCTTTCGCCGGTCCATAAAAATTATATTTTTCGCAAGGAAAATATACGAAAAGCCTCCGATACTATAGCCCTTTGAC
>JBNGDE010000045.1:0-10689 GCA_049974925.1 Thermovirgaceae bacterium
GCACCCTATCTCCTCTGCCACTTCATCCATCCTTCTATGATCTTTTTCAGCATGGGAGTAAGCCGCGTCCGGTTGTATTCGTCGGAAAGCTGGCGAATGGCCTCGGCCCGTGTCGGGTAGGGGTGAATCGCATTGGTTATCCGCTTAAGCCCGATACCGCTGACCATGGCCAGGCTGATCTCGCTGATCATATCTCCCGCATGCCTGGCTACTATCGTGGCTCCGGCGATCCTGTCGGTCCCCTTGAATACATGGACCTTCACGAAACCTTCTTCCTCGCCATCGGCCATTGCACGGTCAACTTCGTACATTTTTCTTGTGAACGTGTCGATTCCGAGACCTCTGGTTTCCGCTTCCCTCTGGTACATCCCTACATGGGCTATTTCCGGGTCAGTGTAGGTACACCAAGGCATCGTAAGTGTGCCGAGTTTTTTACGCCCCTTGAAAAGGGCGTTCTGGATAACGATCCGCGCAGCGGCATCGGCTGCATGTGTGAATTTCCATTTCATGCAGACATCGCCCGCCGCGTAGATGCGCGGGTTTGTCGTCTCAAGCCTGTCGTTGACTATTACCCCTTCCTTTTTGTCAAAATCCACGCCTGCCAGATCCAGCCCAAGATCTTCGGTATTGGGAGCGCGACCCGCACCGGCGATAATTTCATCTACAAGGAGGGAAGACTCCCGGCCTTCGCAGGAATAATGAACAAGCTTGCCATCTCCGGTTATTTCTATTCTGGAAGGAGAGCAGCCGAGGAGAAGATTGACACCCTCTTTCCTGAACCTCTCCTGGACTATTTCAGCCGCATCGGGATCCTCACGGTTAAGTATATGACCATGTTTGTGGAAGAGCGTTACCTGTGTCCCGAGCCTCTGAAAGGCCTGTGCCAGTTCGCAGCCGATCGGCCCCCCGCCGATGACAGCCAGACTGTGCGGCTGTTCCGTAATGGAAAAGACAGTTTCATTTGTAAGATAGCCGGCTTCTTCCGCACCATCGATATGAGGTTTTACCGCCCTGGCCCCGGTGGCAATGACGGCCTTCCGGAAACGCAGTTCGTCCCCTCCGGCCACGACGGTACCCGGCCCCGTAAAACGGGCATCACCAAAAAACACGTCCACGCCAAGCGATGCCAGTCTTTCGGCTGAATCATGACTGCTCACCCAGGCGCGTACAGACCTGACCCTTTCCATTACAGCTGCAAAATCGACCGCGGATCCCTCGGGAACACGGATCCCGAAGATCGGCGCTTCGGTAATTCCGGCGGCAGCCCTGGAAGACCTGATCAGCGTCTTCGAGGGAACACAGCCTGTGTTAAGGCAGTCTCCCCCGAGCAGGTGTTTCTCGACAAGCGCCACTTTTGCACCAAGCCCGGCTGCTCCGGCCGCCGTCACGAGGCCCGCGGTTCCTGCCCCGATCACAACGAGGTTATACATTTCTGCCGGTTTGGGGTTTTGCCAGTCCCCGGGCCGCACATTGGCGAGAAGTTCTCTGTTGCTTTTGTCCCAGGGGACGACCACAGGATCCCTTTTCAGGTTCGTCATAAGGCACCTCCTTCGATCAAGACTAATGCTCCCGTCAGGTGCTTGCCGCCAGGCACCTCAGTCAGAAGATTCATCGTCTGCCCCTTTCCCTGTCCAATTTGTATGGAAGGTCTCTCCCCGGGGCCTGTCTGTTCTTTCGTATCTGTGAGCGCCAAAGAAATCTCTCTGTGCCTGTATCAGGTTTGCCGGGAGCCTTTCACACCGATATGAATCAAAATAGTTTAAAGCGGAAGCTATCGTGGGGGCCGGTATTCCGAGATCAACAGCATACTTGACGGTCTGCCGCCATGAATCCTGCGCATCCAGAATGACGCTGCTGAAATATGGCGCCAGGAGAAGATTGGGAAGGCCGGGATCCTGCTTGAAAGCATCCCTGATATCGACAAGAAAGCGGGCCCTTATAATGCAGCCGTTCCTCCATATCTGTGCTATATCGCTGTACCTGAGGTGCCACCCGAATTCCCTGGACGCGGCAGCAAGCAGTTGGAATCCCTGCGCGTAAGAACATATCTTTGCCGCGTAAACCGCCTTTTCAAGATGCGCCAGGAATTGGCGCTCCTCCCACGTAAAAAGGGGGGGATTCATGGCAAGGATGTGGCTTGCAGCGATACGCTCATCCTTGACAGCCGAAAGAGACCTGGCGAAGACAGATTCAGCTATCTGCGGGATCCCCACCCCGAGCTCCAGACCGACCTGGGATGTCCACCTGCCGGTTCCTTTCTGACCCGCCGTATCAAGGATGACATCAACCAGAGGCTTGCCGCTCTCTTCATCCCTGAAAGAAAGAATTCTGGAAGTGATCTCGATCAGATAGGAGTCAAGCTCTCTCCCGTTCCATTCAGCGAAGATCGAACTCATCCGAGAGGGGTTCATCCTCGGGACCCGGGACATCATGTGAAAGGCTTCGGCGATGAGTTGCATGTCCCCGTATTCGATCCCGTTGTGGACCATCTTGACGAAATGTCCTGCGGAGCCAGGACCGAGCCATTCGCAACAGGGGACACCATCATCCACCTTTGCCGCTATTGACTGAAGTATCGGCCTGATGTGAGGCCAGGCTTCAGCGTCGCCACCGGGCATTATTGAAGGGCCTTTCAGGGCTCCCTCTTCACCGCCTGATATTCCGGCGCCGACGAACATGAGACCTTTCCCTTGAGCGTCCCTGCAGCGGCGCTCTGTATCCGAAAAGTGGCTGTTGCCCCCGTCAATAAGGATATCTCCCGGTTCCAGGAAAGGTGCAATGGTTTTTATCAGTTCATCCACTGCACCGCCGGCTTTCACCATCATCAGGACCTTCCTGGGGCGCGAAAGATTCCCGGCCAGCTCTTTCAAGCTCCTGCAGCCGATAATGTTCCTGCCCTTTCCCCGGCCGCGGACAAAGGCATCCACCTTGTCAACGGTCCTGTTGAAGCAGGCTACAGTGAATCCTTTGCCTTCCATGTTCAGGATCAGGTTCTCCCCCATCACGGCCAGACCGACCACTCCAATGTCCGCTTTTTCTTTCATGATCACATACCACCTTATCCCTCAATTAATCAAAGTTCCACCTTGCATGGAAGCCCGCAGCAGCCCATACGCCAGACGTGGCTGCTTCGCGCAAGCAGTTCGTCCACGGCAGGCGGTCCCCAGGTGCCGTCCGGGTAGATTTCCAGAGGGGGAGCCTTGGGGGACGACTCCCATCCTGAAATGACCGGGTCGATGATTTTCCAGGCCGTCTCAATGCCGTCGCTTCGGGCAAAAAGGGATGCGTCGCCCTTGAGGGCATCAAGAAGCAGGCGCTCGTAAGCATCGGGCAGAACAAGTCCCGGGAAGGCATCCTTATAGTAGTAGTTCATGGTCACTGAACTTGACCTCGACACTGTGTCCGGCACCTTGGTCTCGAACTGCATGTGGACACCCTCGTCAGGCTGAACGCAGATGGAAAGCAGGTTGGGGGTGAATCCTTCATTCTTGCCGAGATCGAACATAACGTCGGGCGGCGGCTGAAATTCGACGATGATCGCGCTGCTTTTCACAGGCAGGGATTTCCCGGAACGGAGGTAGAACGGAACCCCCTTCCAGCGCCAGTTGTCGATATAAAGTTTCAGGACCGCCAGCGTCGGGGTCTGCGAATCCACCGAGACGCCTTCCAGCGAACGGTAGCTTTCGTACTGGGCTCGCACCGTGTCCTTCACGTCGACAGGCCGGACTGACCCCAGGAGCTTTACTTTCTCGTTGCGGATCGCATCAGCACCCAGAGATGCGGGGGGCTCCATGGCCACAAGCGCCAGAAGCTGAAGAAGGTGGTTCTGGAACATGTCCCTGAGAATTCCGGCCTTTTCATAATAGCCTGCGCGGTGCCCGACTCCTTCGCTCTCCGCGACAGTGATCTGCACGTTTGAGATGTACCGACGGTTCCAGACCGGTTCGAAGAGAGTATTGGCAAAACGCAGGAAGAGTATGTTCTGGGCGGTTTCTTTCCCCAGGTAGTGATCTATGCGGTAAACCTGGTCTTCCCTGAAAGCGGAGTGGACCCTGCCGTTCAGGTCCATTGCGGAATAAAGATCCTGTCCAAACGGTTTCTCGATCACAACGCGGCGCCAACAGCCTTCACCGGAAACCATACCCGCGGTTTTGAGATTATCGCATATCACCCCGTAATAAACCGGGGAGGTGGCCAGATAGTAGAGCCTGTTCCCGGGTCCCTTCTCAAGGCGGTTCAGCTTGTCCTGAAGGCCCTCATAGCTGCCTGCATTTCCCAGGTCCCCGATGAAATAGGATATTTTCCCGGCAAATTCATTCCAGGCGTTCTCATTGAGGGGTTCCGCCACATACCGCTCCACCCCTTCCAGCAATCTTTCACGAAACTGGTCGTCGGACCAGGTCCGTCTGGCAAAACCCACGACCCTGAAATCCTCAGGAAGACGTTTTTTCAGGTAATTTTTGAAAAGAGCCGGGATCAGTTTTCTCTGGACGAGATCCCCGGAGGCTCCGAAAACGACGATGGAAACGGGTCCCGGGTCACTTCCTGTTCCGTTCAATTGTCTTCCTCCCTTCTTCCGGCGATCTGACTTCAAGGCGGGATACAGCGCAGGCAGACGTAAGAAGCGGGCCATTCCATGTCCTGATCACCGGGGATTCATGTTCAAAACCCAAAACGCTCAAAGTGCTGGTCCCAAGGTGGAAAAGCTTACCGAAGGACGGATCTGCACCGATCCAACGGGAAGCCATTACCCTGAGAAGGTGGCCATGGGAAAAGATAACGACATTCCCTTCCTGCAGCCTTATCCTCGCTATCACCCGATCCGCCCTGAGGGCAACCTCTCCGAGGGTCTCGCCGCCCGGAACCGGATGTGTAAAGACAGACCAGTTCGGTACCTTGTCTCTTATCTCCCGCGTGGTCAGTCCCTCGTACTCGCCGTAATCCCACTCCATCAGATCTGGTTCCTTCAAGGCCCTTTCCGACAAGCCGGATATCCTGCAAGTTTCAAATGCACGCTCAAGGGGGCTGCTGAGTACAAGGCATATATCGACCTTTTCGAATACAGGTTTGAGGATGGCAGCCTCCCTTCGTCCCTCAGGGGACAGGGGGATATCCGTACGCCCGGTATGGCGGCCTGATTCAGCCCAGGTCGTTCTGCCATGCCTTACAAGAAATACGGTCTGTTTATTCACCATGTCCCATCTCCTTCATCAGGCAGCGGGCTGCGCCCCTGAGGGCCGCCCCGGGGCTTTTGATAACACATACAGGTATTCCGGAGACAAGTCCCGACATTTTCCCCTTGTTTTTGAAAGCACCCATGAACTCACCATTTTGAAGAAGCTCCAATATACGCGGGGGGATGCCTCCGCCCAGGTAAACTCCTCCAGTAGCCATGAAATGAAGAGCCATGCTGCCGGCTGCAGACCCCAGTATCGAAAGGAAAATGGATACGGTTTTCTGACAGAGCCCGTCCGGGTGCCCCTTACCGCCTGCGTGCCGGAAGATAACCGGAACCGGATCGGCTGCCAGGGATAGTTCCTCCGCCAGCCATGCCGGTTCACTCATACCCATGCCATCTTTCAGAAAGGCATAGATGTTCCTGATCCCTATTCCGGAACATACCTTTTCATAACTGACATGATCCATTCTGTCTTTAAGGTATCCGAACAGTTCTGCCTGAAACCTGTCCGCGGGAGCGAAATCGGAATGCCCGCCCTCTGAAGGGTAAGCCCTGAAGTCAGTGCCGTCCCAGGCAAGATAAGCCTGCCCCAGGCCCGTTCCGGGGGCGATAACCGCCCGGGCGCCCTCCGGATCACGTTCCCCTGGGCTGATAACTGAAAGGTCATCACTTTCCAGCACGGGCACAGCGTTTGCAAAGGCAAGAAGATCATTCATCAGCCTGACGGAGCTGAATCCAAGATCCCTCTCAAGTTCGGTCTCATCGAGAACCCACGGGAGATTCGTAACCTTCGTCCGCCCTCGGGTGACCGGGCCCGCAACACCTATGCAGGCGTGAAAGACCCGGATATCACTCCTGGAAAGGAACTCCCTGACCATATCGCTGAAAACCTCATAATTGGCACTCTGGTAAGTTGCTTCTGAAAGAGGTTTGCCTAATCCGGACTCCCTGGAAAAGATCGCCAGGCTTGTCTTTGTTCCCCCGATATCCCCTGCCAGAACAGTTGCGGGAGCTTCTGCCATCATAACTACTCCTCTCTTTCAGGGGTCTCCAGCGCCGCCGCGGCGGCATTGTCAAAAAAATAACACAGTTCGCCCCTGCAAGGACGAACCATGGCTGCGGGGAGATTCCTTCGACCTTCTTGAGGTCCGAAAAGGGCACCGATAACTGGCGTTTTGCCCGATCCCTCCGCTGCGAAAAAAACGTGCCGCGCGTTGTTGATCACCGCAAGAGTCATCGTGACACGCTCTGGGGGCGGTTTCGGTGAATCAAATACCGGAATCACCCACTCTTTATCGCATTCCAGGGTATTCCTGCCCGGGAAAAGGGAGGCAGTATGACCGTCCTCGCCGATGCCGAGCAGGACCAGATCAAAACGCGGGGGTGAACCATACGCTTTCATGACCCTTGAGAGGGTCAGGGCATAACGTCTCGCGCCCTCGGAGGCCCCATCTGAGGTATCCACCGGGAAGATCCGATCAGGTGGTATCGGGGCAAAGCGGAGGAACTTGTCCCAGGCTTCTTTGAAATTGCTCTCCCTGCTCTCCTTCGAGACCACTCTTTCATCAACCCAGAACACATTCCAGGAATCCCATCCCGGGCTTTCTCCAAAAGATTTTGAGCCCTGGCCTCTTGCGAGGGTTTCAACCATGCTTCCACCCGAAAGAGCAACGGAAAAAACTCCCCTTGCATCGATCGCATTCGCAGCTAATTTGCCTGTCTTTTCTGCCAGAGCCCTGTCAAGGGAAGACCTGGTGTCGAAAATATGGATACAGGGGCTTCCCGGGATCAATTTCCCCTCTTCAGACATTGGATTTCTCCCTGTTTATTATTGGCCTTGTTGATCCAGGAAAAGTATATACTACAATGGATCCCCTTTGGGGTTCTTATGTTCGTCTATCAGCATAAATATTATTGAAAGGGATGGCCAGCTTTTGTTATCCGGAAAATGTCACGAACCTGGAAAGACCTCGCCACTACAGGCTTCAGATGCTACTCAGGGGAACTCTGAGGCTCTCCTGTAATGGAACGCTCCCACAGGTTCTGGCCCCTCGTTGTTTCCATAGCGGTAATAGCCGGGTTCTCTTTGCTCTTGATTCTTTACCCGCCATTCGCACGCGCTGTCGGTGATTTGACGCACATACTGGCAACGGCGGATATGGAAGGACTGCGCCTTGAAATTCTCGATTTCGGGATATGGGCTCCGATCGTTTCCATTGGAATAATGATCTTTCAGTCCTTGGTCTCGCCGCTGCCTTCTTTTGTGGTGACATTGACGAATGCCTGGGTATTCGGCTGGAAGGCCGGAGCCTTCTACTCCTGGACAGGGGGAATGCTTGGCGCAGCTCTCTGCTGGGCTATAGCGAAGGCATTCGGGCGTCCTGCAGTAGAAAAGATGATCGGCGGAGTAATTCTTGAAAAGGCCGATGTTTTCTTCAGAAAAAACGGAACCCATGCCATTCTCATAGCCCGGCTCCTCCCCGTGATGCCCTTTGATGCCATCTCTTACGCCGCAGGACTGACCCCCGTTTCTTTTCGGAGTTTCCTCTTGGCTACGGGACTTGGGCAGCTGCCTGGGACCATAATATACTCGGTCTGGGGGTATAACCTGACACGGTCGAGAAAAGTTGTTTATCTCGGTATCTCGGGGCTTGCAATACTTCTGGTCTTGGCCTTGATGATAAGAAACAGGCTAAAGAAAGAGGATCCCCCTTCTATCCATTCTCGGTGAACCCGGGATAAAGAGTCATCCCCCCATCCACAAAAATAGTTGTTCCGCAGATATAGTCGGCTTCGTCGGAAGCCAGCCATACCGCTGCCCTAGCCACATCTTCAGGTTCACCAATTCTTCCGTAGGGAACAAGACTGAGAAGCTTTTCAAGAGATTCGGGGGCTTCCCAGACGCTCCTGTTTATCGATGTCCGCACTGCCCCGGGAGCGATGCTGTTGACCCGGATCCCGAAAGGGGCTACTTCCTGCGCCAGACTTTTCATAAGAAGCATCATGCCACCTTTGGAGGCTGCATAGTTCGGGTGTCCCGCCCATGGGATCAGCTCGTGAACGGAACTTATGAAAATTATCTTCCCGTTCGCGCTTGAAACTTCACCCGGCTTGATCCGGCTCCTGAAGAACCTGATCGCTTCCCTGGAACAAAGAAACCCTCCCGTAAGGTTCGTGTCTATGACCTTTTCCCATTCTTCAAGGGTCATTTGGTCTATCGGTGCGTCCCTCTGCATACCGGCATTGTTGACCAGGATGTCCAGGCCCCCGAATTCGGCGGCCGCATCGCTGAACATCCCAACTACTTCATCTTCCCGGGCAACGTCTGCTCTCAAGGCAACTGCCCGCGAACCGGACTTCTTTATTTCTTGAACAACCTCTTCGGCACTTTCCCTGCTCCTGTTGTAATTGACAGCCACCGATGCTCCCGCTCTTCCCATGCCTACCGCGATCGCCCTGCCTATCCCATGGCTCGCACCTGTCACCAGGGCCTTCTGTCCTGAGAGAAGCCGCCTCTGATCGCATGAAGGCAGGGTCCTTGTCTGTTTTTTCTTTTCCATCACTGGATCACCCCTTTTTCTCCATTGCCTGATCAAGAACCCTGTCTAGATTGAAGGCCGCACTAACAAGCGAAAGATGCGTAAAGGCCTGGGGGAAATTCCCCAGTGCCTCCCCGCATTTCCCGACCTCTTCCGCATAGAGCCCCAGATGGTTCGCAAAGCCGAGCATCTTCTCGAACAGCAGCCTTGCCTCTTCAAGGTGGCGGGCGTCATATCGTCCGGATCTTGCCAGGGCCTCAACCAGCCAGAACGAGCACATGTTGAAGGTCCCCTCCTCTCCCTCCAGTCCGTCTTCAGTCTGTTCAGCATTGTAGCGGTAGACCAGGCCACTGGAGAGCAAACCGCCCTTTTCGGGTGACCTGATGGTGGCTTCGATGGTCTTTCTCATAAGGGGGTCGGAAGGTGAAAGGAAGAAAACCAGGGGCATTATCAGATTCGAGGCATCGAGACCCTCACTGCCGTAGGACTGGGTAAATGTCTCCTTCTTGCTGTTCCAGCCCTTTTCTATGACCTCTCTGAATATCTCGTCCCTCGTCGCTGACCATGCGACGATGTCGGCGGGGAAGGAACGTTTCCTGGCCAGTCGGATAGCCCGGTCAAGAGCTACCCAGCACATCACCCGGGAGTAAACGAACTCCTTTCTTCCGCCGCGGACTTCCCATACCCCGTCATCAGGCTGTTTCCAGTGTTTTCGGACCCATTCGACAATGGGTACAAGATCCTCCCAGAGCTTGAGGGAAATGGGTTCCCCATACTTGTTGTACAGGTAGGCGGCGTCAAGCAGTTCTCCGAAAATATCAAGCTGGAGCTGGTTGTGCGCACCGTTGCCGATCCTTACAGGTTTGGAGCCCCCGTAACCTTCAAGATGGGGAAGTTCCTCCTCCTCAAGGTCTTTGACGCCGTCTATCCCGTACATAACCTGCAAGGGGGGAAGCCCCTCTTCGATGCCACTTGTGCACAGAAATTGAAGGAAGGAAAAATACTGCCTGGCCTCGGCAGCGAAACCAAGGCGAAGGAACGTATACATGGTAAAGGCGGAATCCCGTATCCAGGTATAGCGGTAATCCCAATTCCTGATGCCTCCCGGGGTTTCGGGAAGACTGCTCGTCGGGGCGGCAATAATTGCTCCCGTGGGGGCGAAGGTCAGAAGCTTCAGTACAAGCGCTGAACGGTGGACCATTTCACGCCAGCGACCCTGGTACCTGCATCCCGATAACCATGTCCTCCAGAACTGGGCTGTTTCCCTGAACATCGATTCCGCAGCCTCTGGTGAGATGCACAGGCCGCAGTTCTCGTCCGGGCCAACGTTTCTCAGGACGAATACAGCTGATTCCCCCTCCTCCAGAGAGAATTCCGCACTTGCGCCGCCCATCACTTTTTCAAGGGGAGTCTCTGTCGCCAGACCGAGACTTAATGAATCAGATTCGAACCTGGCCCCTTGCGCGCTTAGAGTCACCCTGTGTTCGCGCCTGGCGTAATCAAAGGCCGGTTTGCACTCCATTTCAAGGTCCGCCCTGCCGCGAATGCATGTAACCCTTCTAATGATCTGGTGCGAAGATGGTCCCGGGTCTTCATCCTTTATGACAGGCATGAAGTCGGTGGTCTCCACAGATCCGCTCCTGTGCAGAAAGCGGGTAACGAGAATATTGGTATCCGGCCAGTAGAACTGCTTCGAGACCCAACCGTCCCCATTTGGGCGTATAAGGAAATACCCTCCCTTGCCCTGGTCCAGAATGGAAGCAAAAACACTTGGAGAATCAAAATGGGGCGTACAATACCAGTCTATCGAACCGTCCCTTCCCACAAGCGCTGCTGTATACATATTCCCTATCAGTCCGTGATCCTCGATCGGCAGTTCTTTCACAGGGCATCCTCCTGTTCAGTCAGGCGAAATTAGTGTGTTAACATAAGGGAACCTCTGAACAAGAACTGACCAAGCTCCCAACAGTT
>JBNGDE010000046.1:0-10677 GCA_049974925.1 Thermovirgaceae bacterium
CTGGGCCGTTTCCTTTGTCGCCATCGTCGTCATTTCTCTCATGACGGGGCACAGCGACCAGGAGAACGTCGCCCTGTTCCATGAGAAGGGCGCTGCGTGACCCACTGAGGGCGCGAAAGAGAGTAAATCTGTAGAAAGGGGCGGCTTCGGCCGCCCTTTTTTGTACTTCAGGAGGGATCGTGGTTTTTTGAAAGGCCGTAGACATGCTTCGGTCGTCCGGGCCGGCCGTCGCTGTAAACGGGCTCTTTGTAGGTTATGCCCGTGGACGTTAGGTATTCCAGGTACCGGTGGGCCGTCTGGTACGCGAGGCCGGTCTTTTCGGCCACGTCCTGGACCGAATGCCTTGCTTCCCCGGAACCGTCAAGGGCGGCCAGGACCGTTCGCAGCGTCTTCTGGTGTATGCCCTTGGCGTGGTTTTCCATTCCCGGGATCCGACGGTATTCGGCAAGGCGCGCGTGAAGGGCTATGCGGGCGGTGAAATCGGCGAGCCTGATCGGTTTCGTGATGAAGTCGTCGGCTCCCGCGAGAAGCAGGTCTCGGGCAAGATCAGGGTCTTCCTCTACGGTTAAAGCGAGAATGACAAGCTCTCTGGACATCTCCCTGGACCGTCTGATCACTTCCTCCCCACCCATCTCGGGCATGTGGTAATCCACGAGCAGGATATCCACTTCCTTGCGGCGGACCCATTCCAGAGCCTCTTTCCAGTGCGTGGATGTGTGGATCGACCACCCGCGGGTTCCCGCCATGGCCTCAAGGGTATAAAGAATGGACAGGTCATCGTCGATGGCACCGAGGCTGACTGTCATCGCCGGGCCTCCTCTTTCGCGGGAAGGACGATGCAAACCCTTCCGCCGCCTTTTTCGGAATTGCCGATCTCAAGACTTCCGCCGTGTTCCCGGACGACCTCTTCCGTGAAAGCCAGTCCGAGCCCCGTCGACCCCCATCCGGATGGGAAATCACCCGACCCTGTGCCCGAAAAGCCCCGCCCATTATCGGTAACGGTAAAGGTCACCCGGCCTCCGCTGCAGCCAACCTCCAGCAGGATGCGGGGATCAAAGGAAAATTCCGATGCCCGGGCGGCGTTGTCGAGAATATTGACGAGAGCCCTGGAAAGACGAACGAGGTTGACTTCCAGGACGACAGAGGCGCATTCCGGCGGGTGGATCACGTCGATACGCCGGTGGAACTCCAGGGAGCTGACCTGACTCATGGTGTAGGAAATGATCTCCTCCGTTTCAATTGTTCTCTGGGAGGAGGACGAAAGGATCTCCGAGATTATCTGGTTCATCCCCCAGGCAGCCTGTTGTATGACGCCGGCGTGTTTCCTGAGGGTACCAGAGGCAGCGCTGCCTTCGATGACATCAGCCAGGCCCGTTATGGAAGTGAGGGGCCGCTTCAGGTCATGGACAAGGTTCTGCATTTCCCGGGAGCTCCTGGTCCTAAGGTGTTCCTCCCGAAGGCGGGAAAGCTGTCTTTCCTGAACCCGGATGCGGCGGAGCTGCTGGAGTTGTCGCGCAGAAAGGATCAAAAGCTCCGATGTCACCAGGCCGCCGGCAAAAACCATCGCGAAGGTTACGGTACCCAAAAGATCGAGGATCCTGTCCCGCCCCAAAAGGATGGCCAGATCCTTCACCGCCATGGACACTTCCCCCCATCCGAAGCCGTAAATGGTGAGGGTCGGAATGACGTCGAGCCACTGGAATGAAAAAAGAAGCAGCGCCAGCGCCAGGGTCTTGTTGACCCAACCTGCAACGTCCTTTGTCAGGATCTGTATGGCCAGAACGGTGAGGATTCCCATAACGGCCGGAATCCCGAAATGCGGGGCCGCCGATGATTCGACCATGGCGAGAAGCTGGTAGCAAAGCGGAATTGCGACAGCGGGTACTGCCAGGGCTGCCCCGTTTTTTCCCGTTGTCCGGGCGATCCCGTCGCCGATGAAAAACCAGCCCAGATAGAGAAAAAGGGCCCGCGTTGTGTTCAGGAGCACCAGCAGAGCGGCGGCTGCAAAGAGGTAGCCGCTGTCTTCCGTCGCTGCAGACAGGTCCATAAGCCTGAAGACACCTGTGAAAGGGCGCTCGACCATGAGGGAGAAAATCCAGAGCGCCAGGGATCCCGTCCCCATGAACAGAAGGAATTTCTGCGATCCCTGCCGTATCTGCCGGTATTGCAGACCTCGAGCGGTCTTTTCATCCTGCAAGGAAGGTCCCTCCTTCCTCCAGGGACCATCTGCGAAACCCCAGCAAGAACATCGACCAGGCAAGCACGCCTGCGAGGGCGAGACTGCGGGGTATCCGCCGGGGAGGGGCTTTCTCCGGTTTTTCGTCATAAGGTATTCCGGTTTTTCGAGCCAGGGATCTCACGTCAAGAATATGGATGACGGGGATGCCGGATTGGAGGGATCTTGCAATCATGCCGTTTCCGGCCCTTGCGCCCGCCTCGGGCCAAAGGAGCCCCGGCTTAAGTTCTAGCACAGACGGATCGGTCCCGAGGTTGGCCTGGCTGCCTCCGATCTGAACGATGGCCTTCGGCGACGCCGCAGCAAGGATCCTCCACTTGTTTTCCAGAAGTTCCTGGAAGGACGCTCCTGTAACCAGTGGTGCTTTTGCTTTGTCGGCGGCTTCCAGGAGGATGCGGCGACCTTCCGGGGACAGGTCCTTGGCCAGTTCGCCGGCTCCCCCAAGGGTGAGGGCGGCGGGGGCTGTCTGCAGGAATCCCCCATGGCGCAAAATTTCAAGGATGACCGTCACCGGCAGTTCCGGGATGTTCGCGCCCCAGGACGATGCGCCCAAAGAGAGCAGGAGCAAAACCTTCAGGTCCATATGCTCGGCGGCCAGCAGGGCGGAAAGGATAAACCCCGGAAAGGATCCGGAGGCCAGAACGGCTATGGAATCACCTTTTTCGAGACCGACAGAGCGGTACCAGTCGAGAAAAGCCAGGGCCCACCTAGGATCCGTCGAGGTCCGCTTCGCCTCGAGACTTCCGAGGGTGGTGGTCACGGGGCTCCATTCGACGCCAATCAGGCCGGTTTTCCATGGGTCCGTGCCGGTGTCTGCAGTAAACCCCATCCGTGTGCGTTCGTTCCACAAGAACGTTTGGGCCGAGCGCGTCTTCTCCCAGAGTAGGGCTTCCTCGTCCCGAAGCGGCGGACTTCCCGCGAAAAACGGCAAAAAGAGGACGATGGCGACAAGACAGCAGGCCAGAACGACTTTTTTGTGTTTTTCCCCGTCCGGCCCGAAAAGAAGGGTTGTGATCTCGCGGATGACGAAACCGGGGACTGCCCTCATGGCAAAAGCTCCGCGAGAAGGAGGGCCGCCATGCCGCAGGCAAGAGCTCCGGCGAAAGTCGGCAGAAGTCCCTGCCGGTGGGAATCGGCGGCAACAAGACCCGGAACGATCCATCCGCTCCAGGGAACTTTCAGGGGGAACGCCAGGGACCAGCACCAGAAAAACAAAAGTGACAGGGCGATGGCAAGCCCCGCCCGACGCCGGCCGTAAAGGGGGAACCAGAGGCCGGCGACTTCCAACAAAAACAGAAGCGGAAGCGACAGGAGCAATGGAAGGCCTGATGCATGAAGGTGGAAGCCCGAAACGGCGAGAAAACCGGGAGTGATGATTCCTCCCGTGGCGAAGCCTGTCCGGCATGTCCAGACCAGTCCGAGGGAGACGCCCAGAAGTAGAAGGCCGAGTTCATCTGAGGGATTCATCATCCGATCCTCCCGGGTGTTGTCGTGTCATGGGTGAAGCTACCCTTTCGTTCAGATATCTGCCGGAGAAGCTCCAGGGGGAGTCCGGCGATGTTCCCGAAGCCGAAGGTTTTCCGGCCGAAACGGACAAACATGGAATCCGGGGAGGAAAAGCCGCAATAGGTGAAGTTAAAGCCGGCCCCGATAGGGAAAGGCCCCGTCAAAAGAACATTCTCCCAGTCATGGCCAAGGATAAAGCTTTTCAGGGCTGTCACCCTTGCCCGTCGATCCCTCCGGTTATGGAACCACAAGGTCGTTTCGCGGCTGTCCCAGCCGAGTTTCCCCCAGAGCAAACGGGTGCTTTCGGCGTCGTTGGCCGAAAACGCCGCCGCCAAAAGCCGTTTTGGCCCGCACAGGTGGTGTACGGCAAAGTCGGAGCCGGCCGGTTCAAGCTGCGCGATAGTGTCTTCCACGGTGCTCCCTTCAAGACCGTGAAACCGGCAGACTTCACGTATAAAAGCTATCGTCACGTCGGCGGGGTCACTGGTTTTCGGTTCTACGGGATAAAGGGTACATGCTTTTTCGTCGAGGATGCGCTGCGCCGTGGCGGAGGACAAGACATCGGGGCCGCAGAGGACCGCGCCGTCGGGAGGAATCCCTCTTGCAAGGGCATAAACTGCAGCATCAGGGGACCACCCCCAGATTTCCTCGTGGTCCCGCCGGGCATTGGTCCATACCGTCAAGGTCGGTGAAAGCCATCGGGCGGCGAGGGGCTGGAGTTCAGGTGTGACGGCGCTGTTTTCCAGAATGACCGCTTCGGCGGATTCCGGGAGATTCCGCAGCCACCAGGCTGTTTCGCCGATATGGGCTCCCGAGCTTCGCCGGAGGACGCTGGTGGTTCCCGGACCGAGACTGAGAGGCTCGACACCGGTTATTTTTGCCCAGGCACGAACACCCAGGCGGCAAAGGACTTTTTGAAGCCCCCTGGCAGTTCCGCTTTTCCCCCGGGTCCCGGTGACCAGAACGCGCATCGTCGCCTTCATGGTTCGCCTGCTCCCTTCCGGTGTCAGGGATGTTTTCCCGCATTATTACGCAAAGGGGAGCCCCCCGCAAGAAAACCTAAACAAAGCGGGGAGCGAAAGGTTTTTCCGCTCCCCGCTTTGAGGGTCAGCCGTGAGGCCGCGGATCAGTAGCCTACCGGCACGCCGAGCCTCCTGCTGTCGGCGCCTCCGTCAAGACCCTGGTCTGCGAAAAGGATGCCCTGGGCGACTCCGAAGTATCCACCCCGGGGCTGTACGTCTACGTTGTGGCCGCGCATTTTCAAAAGTTGCACCGTTACCGGATCCATGGTGTCCTCAATGCGGAAGGAGCCCGCCTTTCCGCCCGAGGCGTAGGTAAAGATCCTCGGCTGTTCAATGGCTTCGTCCATGGTCATCCCGAAATCGACCACATTCATGATGATCTGGCTCACAGCGGTAATGATCCGCCAGGCTCCCGCGGCTCCGATGGTCATGAAGGGCTTGCCCTCCGGGTCCAGGACGATGCTGGGCGACATGGAAGAAAGGGGCCTTTTGCCGGGTTCAGGGGCGTTGACGCTCGTCGGGTCGGAGGAGAAGTCGTCCATTTCGTTGTTGGCGACGATCCCGTATTCGGGGACGATGATCCCGGAACCGAAGAAGTAGTTCACCGTGTTGGTGGATGCCACGATGTTGCCCTCGGCGTCGACCACGGAGAAATGGCTCGTCGAGATATGGCTGTCATCGGCTCCAGCCACGAGGGCCATGCCTGTTCCTTCCTCGAAGGGCCAGGGGTCGTCGGCTTCGACGTCGATCATGACCCTGTGGGGCCTGATCTTTTTCGCCAGCAACGACGCATATTCCTTGCTGGTAAGGCCTTTCAGGGGGACATCGACAAAGGCTGAGTCAGCCATGTAGGCGGCTCGGTCGGCGAAGACCAGTTTCATCGCCTCGCCGAGATAGTGGAGGTATTTGGGGTTGTTGTGACCCCAGTCCGCCACGGGGAAGTTCTCCATGATGTTGAGAAGCTGGACGATATGGGTTCCGCCGCTGGACGCGGGGGGTGTCGAATAAATGTGGTAGCCCCTGTAGGTCCCGCTCACGGGTTCCCGCGTTTCCATCTTATAGCTTCTGAGGTCGCTCATGGTCATGTCGCCGCCGCCTGCGTTGACGGCCCTGACGAAGGCCTCGCCGATGGGTCCGTCATAGAAAGCATCCGGTCCCTGTTCTCCGATCAGCCGGAATGCCTTGGCAAGCTCTGGCTGTTTCAGGATCGTTCCGGCCTCGACGGGGAACCCGTCCTTCAAAAACGGCACCCGGGCGGGATCATTGTAGGCGTGGATTTTCTCCAGATTGTCGGTGATGATCCCCGTCTGCATTTCCACGACGGTGAAGCCTTCCTCGGCAAGACGGATGGCCGGTTCCGCCACTTCGGCCCAGGTCATGGTTCCATATTCCTCGAGGGCGGTCCACATGCCAAGGACATAGCCGGGGACGGCGACGGCCTTTCCGCCGAGCTTGGACCATTGTTCCTCTTTGGCCTTCTCCGATGCGAAAAGGTCTTTCTTGGCGCTCGCCGGAGCCGTTTCGCGGTAGTCCAGCTCCACGACCTCGCCGGTCTTCGCGAAACGGATGACCATGAACCCTCCGCCTCCGATTCCCGAGGCATTCGGTTCCACCACGTTCAGTGCAAGGGCTGTGGCGACAGCGGCGTCAATGGCATTCCCACCCTTTTGAAAGATTTCCACACCGGCCTGTGAGGCGAGCTCATGTGCGGACGAAACCATTCCGCGCTGTGCATAGACGTCTTTTACGACCGGCTCCTGGGCAAAGGCTACCGCCGCGAGAACGGTCATCATCACCGTAATGCCGGCTGCTTTAAGAATCTTTCTCATGTTCTTTCCCTCCTTCTTTTACATTCCAGTTGTTACCTTTCTTTCACCTTTTCCGGATGCAGCGTCTGTTACTCAACGGGAGCGAGAAAAGGCCCAAGCCCCTTTTCCGTCAGTTCCTCGAAACCGGGGATACCGGAGACGATCACCTCCTTCGATGGGTCGAAAAAACCGAGGGCCTCGAAAAAGGACATCAGGGAAGCCGTATGTCTGGCTATCCGCAATTCGATGGGCTGGTCCTTTTCGTAGGGGATGAACAAAAGTCCCAGTTTGGAAGCCCATTCGTAGTACTTGTCCTCTCCGGTCAGGACCAGGGCTTCATTGGTTCGGCCACGCAGCCGTCCCTGGCTCGGGTTGCCTGTTTCCATGAGGATCGGCATGGTGTCCGTATAATCGCCCCATTCCCTGTGGGTCAGCCCCCGAAGGTTTTTCGGCGATGGTTCCAGGCGTATCGGGATGCCGGCGATTTCCATTTCCATAGCGACCATGGCCGCCAGTTCAATGCTTCGTTCGTGGGCGACGATGGCGTTGACCACCGGATATTCCGGCGAGGCTTCGTGCAGGTCGAAGGCAAGATCGACCTTTTCTTCAATGACAAGCTGGCGCAGGGCGTAGGCCAGCCTTTGCGTCAATGCTCCGTCAGGAGTTCCCGGGTGAGCCCTGTTCAGGTTGCTTCTTTCGCTTCCTGCAAGTTCCTGCCCGGACTGCGGGTGGATGTAGACGTCGGGATCGGGCCACTGGAAGATCGGGTTCGTTGCCCGGGAGCCGTACCGGAAGGTACGAACCGAGCCGTCGGATACCGTGAAATGAATGTATTGTGGATGGGCTTCCTGGGGTGAATTATGGGTGAACGCCATGAGATTGGCGAAGGGAACCACGATGAGGCGGCCCTTTTCAACCTTTGCCCGTTCCAGAAAAAGTACCGCCGTCAGCGACGATGCGGGCTCGTTCGGATGGGTGCCCCCCATGACGAAGACGGTCCCCCCCGGTTCGGGGCCTTCCTGGATGTATACGGGTGTATCGGCGGGTGTGTCCTTGATCCCGTCAAACCATTCCGACAGCTTGTGCTCTTGGAAACCCGGCGCGGGTACGACGGTGTCCATTTCCCACATTGACATGAACTGGCGGGCGGAACCGAAGGCCGTCAGTGCCACCACCGCAAGAAGCAGAATCGCTGTTCGCGCGTTACCTTTTGGAGTCCAGGCCATACTTTCTCCCCCCTACTTGATCAGAAGCACCCGAAGGATCAGCGGAAGGACCACGAGAGCAGCCGTAACCTGTTTCCAGAAGTCCTTTTCGCGGAACATACATCTGATGACGAAGGCGAGAACAAAGAAAACGATGCCCCGGTAGATGAAAGTCATGATCATCGTTGTTCACTCCTAGTACAGGACGCCCGAGATAAACCCGGCGCCCAGGATGATGGCGATGCCCCAGAGGGCGGTCATTACCGCCGGAAGGGCGCAAAATCGGAGGACCTTGAAATAGTTTTCCTCGCCGACCACCTGGGCGGCGAAGATCCCCGCCAGCGCCGTAGGCGGCATCAGATCTCCCAGGCCTGCGATAAGACTCAAAGCGCTTCCCACGAGGATCTCGTTCTTGCCCAGAAGCGCCAGAAGAAAGGGGACGCCAAGCACCGACGCCGAGCCGAAGGCGGAAACGGCCCCGAAAAGGGGCATCGAGGTTGCGATACCCACGTAAAGCAGCCAGGCGGGAAGGGCCAGGGCAGAGACCACGACGAACCCCCTGACTCCGGTGAGGGTCATGATCTGGATAAACATGCCCACGCCCATCAGGATGCCCATGACCGGGAGTGCGTTGTCCACGGCTTCGGTGACCGTTTCCACGGGTTTCCACTTTGATCCTGCAAGAAAGGCCGAGGCCGAAGCGAGCAGAAATTCCAGAGGCATGCCAAAAGACGGAAAGGCAGAGGGGAAAAGGCTCGATCCTCCGAGGAGAACGACCAGAACGGCCACGGGGATGAAAAGTCTCGGCGTCATGGGGACACGCTCCATCCGGCGGAGTTCTTCTTCCAGTGCCTTGTCGTCCTGGACCTTGCTCTTGAGTCCCGGGTAGATCAGGATCAGGGACGTGGCGACGGCAAGGGGGACGGTGCAGATCAGAAGGGGGAGGCCGAAACCGACATAGGGCATGTCGATCCCGCCTCCGATGATCATGGCCGGGAGGTTGATCGGCGGGGCGATCATGCCATAGATGGCTCCCATGGCAATGGCTGCCGCAGTTTTGTGGATCTGGACGCCCAGCTTCATCAAAACCGGCGCCACCAATGCGCCCGTGGTGAGAACAGCCGCGGTGGATGACCCTGTGATCATTCCGGGAATCATGATGAGAAACATGATCCCCAGTGACAGAATAAGCGGCCGGTTCCGGAATTTTCGTATGAGCCAGGCCGCCATGGCCTCAAGCAGGCCGATCTTCTCGATGACCTTCATGAAAATCATCGCTGTGGCGATGATAAGGATGGTGTCAAGATATCCGAAGGTTCCCTCCACGAGATGGCGGACGGGCAATCCCTCTCCGGCGGCGATACCCCCTACGACGGCGGCAAGAGCCATGGCAACTGCGATGGGAAGCTTCAGTGCGAAGGCGCCAAAAACAAAGGTACCGACCATGAGTACTGCATAAAGACCTTCGGGCCAGAACCAGTCCATGGTCTTACTCCACTGGGACTCCCCAGCCTGAAAGGGCCCTGTTCAGGGGCACATCCGTTCCCTTTACCGAGTCCGCCCCGTACATGGGGATCTCCCTGCCTTCCGTGAGCTTGTCGAAGAGACCGTCCTCGTTGCCGCCCTCAACGACAATAAGCGCATCGGCCAGGGGAACGACAGCCGTGATGAACCGGTCCGAAAGCTGCCCCCTGCGTCCCGAGCCGCCGACATGCATGGCCAGGACCTTCATGCCCTTTTCCCTGGCGGCATTAATGAGGGCCACGGCCCTTTCGGTTTCCTCTTCCTCATCGATACCGGCTGCGCCGAGGCCCTTCGAGCTTCCTCCGACGACGGCGATCAGGACTTTCTGGTCTGCGAGCATTTCAGGTTTCATGAGACTGTCATAATCGTGGGCAATCCCCATATTCCGGAGTACCACGCGGATCATCATGGCGTCCGGGCTTTGTCCAACCGATGTCAGTGCGACGTCGGCGGCAAAGGCGTGACCGTACAGGGAGTAAACCAGCAGAACCGCTGCGGCGATGGCGAATATTTTTTTCATGTCATTGTTCCCTCCTGGTTTTCTTGATTAGGTGTGTTACGAGATAACAATACCCAAGCAGAAGTAACCTGTACATCTTTTTTCTCTTTTTTCTCACACAGTGTTTCTGTTTTAGGTTTTCATGAGGTACACTTTTCCTGAAAAAGGAGGCAGGGCAATGAAAAACCCGCTCGTGGCAGGTCTGGCTGCTTTCCGGCCCGTTTCGCGGGAGGCGGCCCGGGAGTACGAAATCAGGGCAAAGGACATCGTGGATGGTGTCAACCGCTTCATGCAGGAACGGGATGATTTTTTTGATCTGATTGGAGAAAGCCCCGTGGAGGCGGTGCTTCAAAATCACGAGAATCACGTGGGCACCATCGCCCAGGTGCTCCTTTCGGGCAGATACGACCTCTTGGCGGCAACAGTACCCTGGGTGTACAGAAGCTACATCGCCCACGGGGTGACCCCGGAATATTTCCCGGTCCTTTTCGAGGTTTTCCAGGGTGTTCTTAAAGAAACCCTGTCCGGGGAGGCTGCCCGTGAGATCCTGCCACTTTATGAATCGCTTCTTGAAAGCCACGAGGCCATGGTTTCCTACAGTGCGCAGGAAATGAAAGATGCGGGTTTTGTGGACGGCTTGAGCGGATTGACCGAAACAGCAAGGCTTTTCCGTGACGCTTTACTCTCTGGCGATCACCGGACGTGTCTTGACCTGGCCTCACGAAAGGTGACCTCGGGAAAAGACCTTGAGGCATTTTACCTTGAAATCATTCAACCGGCCATGTATTCCATCGGGAACCTATGGGAGCGCGGCGAGATTTCCGTGGCGGAGGAGCACCTCGCGTCGGCCATCGTCGCCAGGGTCATGGCATCGCTG
>JBNGDE010000047.1:0-10564 GCA_049974925.1 Thermovirgaceae bacterium
TACTCGCCCAATCCCGGGATGGTGACCTGCTGGTCCACCACCGACTCCAGCGGCCCGGCGTCGCCAGGTACGACGGGCACAAACCACGCGGCAGCGAAAAGCACCACCGCCACTACCGCATAACCTCTCCTCATGGCTCTCATCCCTCTCGCCTCGGGATCATCAATTAATTTGTTCATTATAGCAAATTATGAACTTGTTGGGTTTAACAGGGAAAAGAGGTTCAATAGCCGAGTTCGGAAAGGCGTCGCCGGGCCTTTTCATGACCCTGGGCGGCGGCCTTTTTGTACCATGAAAGGGCGGCGTGCTCGTCTTTTTTTACGCCCAATCCCTTCTCGCACATGAGGCCGACCATGTACTGGTCCCCGGACAAGCCGCCTTCGGCTGCCTGCCGGTACCAGTAATAAGCTTTCCTGTAGTTTGCAGGGTCCTTTTCGCCGAGATTGAAATAATGGGCGGCAAGGTTGTGCTGGCAGTCAGGTTCGCCCTTGGCGGCACCGAGGAACCACAGGTTCAGGGCTTTCTCCTCGTTTCTCTCAAAGCCCTCTCCGAACCAGTACAGGCCGCCCAGGTAAAACTGTGCCTCGGCATGTCCCTGCATGGCCGCTTCCTCGAACCACCGGGCCGCCTGCCTGAGGTCTTCTGGAACGCCTTCGCCGAAGTAATAACACCTGGCCGTCTCGAACTGCGCCTCGGCATGTCCCTGCATGGCCGCCTTCTCGAACCAGTGGAAGGCCTTTTCCAGGTTCCTTTCTGCACCTTGACCGGTCTTGTACTTCCACCCGAGACGGTAATGCCCCTCTCCCGGGGCGGGGCCGGAAGGAGCTTCCGCCGGGTTGCGCTCTCCCTCTCCGACGGGAATCCGGCTCAGGGCTTTCTGGATCTGCTCGATAACGTCGCCGTAAAACCTGAGGTCTGCCTCGTTAGCCCTTTCACGAGCCTGCTCATAGAGGCTGCGGGCCGCCTCGAGCTGACCTTCGAAGAACCTCATGGCCGCTTCACCCGCCAGGGCCGGACGGGACGGGGCAAGGCGCAGAAAGTCCTCTTCCGAAAGCCCGGACCCGGCCGCTCCCACGGTAATGTCCATCAAAACCTCCCGCCAGCAGCAAGGATGATCTTCCCCTTCAATGATCTCTTTGAGGACGACCTCTTCAAGAGGCCCTGCCCAGGCGACTGCGGCTGCTGCGAATATGAGCACGATGGCCGAAGACTGCAGGAAAATTTTCACGGTTCGCCTTCCTTTTCCGCCTAGAGGTCCTTCAGCCGGGGCGGAAATTACCAAATCAAAGATCCGACCCCGGTTTTCGGTGGTTTCGGATTCAGTCGAAGAAAATGTAAACTTCCATAGACTTGAGGTGATCCTTGCCGTCGAGGGCAAAGCGTACCAGCCACCATTCTCCGTCGGAATACAGCATATCCTGTGAACGCCTGACCGATTCGCCCAACAGGCTTTCGATCTCTTCGGCCGACTGTCCCACCTCGAGTCCGTCGATCCCGGCGGCGGCCGGGTCGCCCTCGAAAGCACTGAAGACCTCCCTGTCGGGGAAAACGAAAAAGGTGACCCGGCTCGATTCGTATTCGAGCCGTACTTCCTCGAAGACGTAATCGGGGTCATGAATGCTCTGGTGCTTCGTGACTTCCCGGTCCCGCGGCTCCCCGAGAAGGGCAGTCGCGGCGGCCCTGTCGGGGAAGCGGTCTCTCAGGGGTTCCACGACTGCCGCATCGACTCGTTTCAGGGTATCGAAAGCCATCTGCTCCACCACATCATTGAGGTTGAGGGGCTCATTCTGCTGTGCGGCAGCCGGGAGCATCAAGGCCGAAAAAACGGCGGCGGCTGCAAGAAGCAGAACCTGCATTTTCCTGTGGCCGTACCCTCTGTTTGCAGTCCTTTTCACTTTGCAACACCTGGCCTTCCGTACGCTTCTTCATTCCATTATACCAGTGCGTCGGTGTGGGGCTGGTGCAGGTTCTTGTAGGAGCAGGCCGTCGCGGGGCGGCAGAAAATCAGTAGATCCAAGATCCGACCCTAAGGGGTTTGGTCAGTCCTGACAGGATAGGGCGAAACCGGCAAAAACGGCGGTACCGATCCACAGGACCTTTTCGTTGACGTCGAACTTCGGGTGATGATGGGGGTGATCGCTTCCGTCGTCAAAGGAGGAAGGATGGAAAAAGAACGTCCCCGGAACCTTCTCGATAAAGAAGGCCATGTCCTCGCTTCCCATGGTGGGCTCGGGCACTTCCGCGACGGCATCCTCGCCGAGGAGCCCCACCGCCACCTCCCGAAGCTTTTCCGTCATCTTCCGGTCGTTGACCACCGGCGGGGGACCCAGGGTAAACCTCACTTCCGCCCGGCCGCGCAGGCTGGTGGCGACACCCTCGCAGATGGCCCTGACGCGTTCGCGGACCTGCTTTCGTGTTTCGGGACTCAACGTCCTGAGGGTCCCCTTGATGACACAGGTGGGGGCGATGATATTCGGGGCGGTCCCGCCATGGATTTCTCCGATGGTGACCACCGCAGGATCGAAGGGGCTCCTTTCGCGGCTGACGATCATCTGGATGGCCGAAACGGCCTGAGAGGCCATTGCGACAGGGTCGACGGTCAGGTGAGGGGTGGCTCCGTGGCCGCCCTTTCCCTCGAAGGTGACGGAAAACCAGTCGTTGGCGGCCATGAAAGCGCCGTGCCTGTAGCCGATCATGCCTGATCTCAGGCCTTTCCAGAGGTTGCCCGTGTGCAGGCCGATGATGCCGTCCAGAGGCGGGTCTTCAAGGACACCGTCTTCGATCATCGCCGGGGCCCCTTCGCCCGTCTCCTCCGAAGGCTGGAAGATGAGCTTGACGGACCCCTTCAGTTCATCGAGGTTTTCCACTAGAATCTGCGCCGCTCCCAACAGCATGGCGACGTGGGCGTCGTGACCACAGGCATGCATGTAGTCGTTGCCGGACGCAAAGGGGAGGCCCGTTTCTTCTTTCATGTTGAGGGAGTCCATGTCGGCACGTATCCCCAGGACCTTGCCCGGCTTCTTCCCTCGGATGAGAGCCGCCACGCCGTTTCCCCCGACGCCTGTGCGGATTTCCTCTATCCCCATCTCTTTGAGCCTTTCCACGATGAAGGAGGCTGTTTCAGGCGTTTGTAGCCCGATTTCAGGGTTATGGTGAATATGCCTTCTCCATTCGACGATTTTTTCGTTCAAGGCCCGGGCGCGTTCTTTCACATTAACCATGTCCATGGCTCCTCCCTTTCAAAGGTTTACATGACGCGATGATAGCATGAAATGACAATCCCTTTTCTCTTTACGGTTTTTCGAACTGATAGTGAAAATGAAATTCTTTATCGTGTTATAATAACCCCGTATTTTCTTAGAGTTTACGGTTTCACGATCCAAAGTGACGCCATGACTTTTTAAAAAAAGGAACGAGAGGAGCTGGTAGGTACCATGGAAAAACAGGAAGTGGCGCTCAAATCCGTGTATGATGCCATCATCATCGGGAAGAGTGCCGGAGGTTTGACGGCGGCAACGGCGGCGAAAAGGATATACCCCGAGACGGACATCCTGGTGATCGACAAGGAAGAGGTCTCGCTGATTCCCTGCGGAATCCCCTATATTTTCGGCACCCTCGACAGCATCGATGATAACAGGCTCCCCTCC
The DNA here is from genome assembly GCA_049974925.1 of Thermovirgaceae bacterium. Taxonomy (GTDB): domain Bacteria; phylum Synergistota; class Synergistia; order Synergistales; family Thermovirgaceae; genus UBA1876. The sequence goes on from JBNGDE010000047.1 coordinate 3,648, forward strand.
GAAAAGAGCCTCGAGAGCTCCGGAATCGATCTTCTCGTCGACGAGGCCACGGAAATCGGATTGGACTGCAAGACGGTCTTCACCAAAAGCGGCAAGGCCATCAAGTACGGAAAACTCATTCTGGCCACGGGCTCGAGACCGGTCCTCCCCAACGTCCCGGGATGCCATCTTGAAAACGTCCTGACCGTTCCGAAATCCTACGGCTACCTCAAGGACATGCGCGAACGCCTCAAGGACGTCCGGGACGTGGTGATCGTCGGCGCGGGATTCATTGCCCTGGAGGTGGCCGACGAAATCAACAAGCTCGGCAAGAACGTGACGGTTCTCTTCCGCAGCCGCGTCCTCCGCAAGAGCTTCGACTCCGAATTCGGGGACATGGCCAAAGAGGCCCTCGAACAGGCGGGCGTCAAGCTGGTTCACGACAAACTGCTAGGACTGGAGGGTGAGGACAGGGTTACCGGGGTGGAACTCGAAAAAGCCGGCAAGATCAAGGCCGACATGGTCATCTTTTCCATCGGCTACCGCCCCAACGACGACCTGGCCGCCAAAGCCGGGATCAATACAGGAAAAAACGGAATCCTGACCGACGAATACATGAGGACATCCGACCCTGACGTACTCGCCATCGGTGACTGCGCCGAGCCTCATGACTTTTTCACCGGCAAACCGAGCGGGCAGATGCTGGCCTCCACGGCTACCTTCGAGAGCCGTGTGGCCGGGGCGAACCTCTTCGGCATCAAACTTGTGAAAGAGAGCAAGCGGAATATCGGGATTTACTCCACCTACATCGCCGGACTCGCCCTCGGCGTGGCGGGCCTTACCGAGACGGCCGCTTCAGAAGAGGGTTTCGAGATCGTCACGGGCATGGCCGGAGGCGCGGACAGGCATCCATGTCAATGACGGCCACTCCGCCGTCAACGGTTATGGCGTTTCCGGGACAAGACTCGACACAGATTCCGCAGCCGGTACAGCGGCTTTCATCGACCCATGGCACGGCCGCCGCCTCCCCGACCCCGACCTTTGCCGCGGCCGAAACCTCCGCCCCTGCCCATTCCACGGCCCACTCCAAACCCTGGTCCGGGACCGGGAACCGCTCCGGGCATCTGCCTGAAACGCCCCGCCAGTTCGGGGTTTTCGGAATTGGGCCTGATGGCTTCTTGCGGGCACGCGGAAAAACATCTGCCGCAGTTGATACACCGGTTCTGGATAATTTCGGCCTTTCCCGTACTCATGTCGATGGCGTCAACGGGACAGGAATTCACACAAACTCCACATCCCGCACACAGATCGCTTCGAACCCAAGGCATCCAAACCACTCCAAACTTCTTCTTGACCGGCCTGAACATCTCGTCGGTCTTTTATTGATAACTGATCTCATTATGGGATTCTACGCACGCAGCGTGGCTTTGTCAATAAATACCTCGGTGGGTATACAATACCCTTGTCTGTAACTTTCCGAAGGATATCACCCTTTCCCCCCCCTTCACGGTCACAGCCCCTACCCGTGGGATTTGCTTTCCTTCGACGACGAAAAACTCCGGAGCATCTCGGTCCTCTGGAAGCACTGGGCTCTCATGAACCACCTGGGCGGCTGCATCTTTGTCTTCGCACCCAGGAGCCACTACCCCGTGGCAAAAATCCCCATGCTCGTGGAGGCGGCCACAGGCTGGGAGACATCCATTTACGAACTGCTCACCGCCGCCGAACGGGGCATCGCCGCTTCCCGGCTTCTGAACGCGAAACTCGGCATCGGCCCCGAGGAGGACAGGCTGCCCGAACGATTCTTCGAACCCCTTCCCGACGGCCCCTTCAAGGGCAAGGCCATCGGAAAGGAAGACTTCGAAAACGCCAAAGGCCGGTTCTTTCAGATCATGGGCTGGGACAGCCGGGGCGTCCCCACGGAAGAAACCTGCCTCAGGCTTGGACTGGAGGAATTTTTGCCGTGACGAAGGTGACATTGGCCATTCCTGACCCCAAGGGCGGCCAAAAGCGGGAGGCTTCTCTGGAGACCGAGAATCCTGTCCCCTTGAGGGACCTCCTCGCCCTGGCCGGCCTTGACCCCGAAGACGTGGGCGTCGTGCTGGGGCCGGACGGGCCCGTGCGGTACCACGCCGTCGTCCCCCCCCCGGACAGGCTCCAGATCCTTCCGCCCCTGGCGGCAGGATAAGCAAGCCCCTCTGTGTCTTGCTTTTCTGAAAATTTTTCCTTTTACTTTAATTTGCATCCTTTTAATCCCATGATTCTGCAATTATGCTGATTTCCCCCAGTGTTTCGCCGTTTTTTTCGAGACAAAGCCGCGGTAAACAGACAAACAGATTTTGTATATTTTAATCTATTAAGCTTTTCGGGACTTGACAAAGAGGGGAAATTGGGTATCTTTCATTTCTGTCTTTAACTTCCAATACAACAACGTGTCATGCCGGAGGAAATCTTTTACATAACCAGAAACCCCGGCCATAAAGTTGGAGGTCGAGATGAAGGATGTTCCGAAAGATTTTCCGGCATGTTTTTTTCCTCCTCTTTTTGTTTTGCATCCAGTGTGAGGCGACAACCGTAGAAAACCCCGAACACGTGAAACTCAAGGATCAGACCCTTAAAGGAAACTATTGCATCAATTATGGCTATATTTTTAATCAGTTTGAGAGAGTCCATGGCATCGTGGGGGGAAATGCCACCCTCATCAACGCGAATGGGGCCAAAATCTATATCGGCGGAGACGGGGCCTCGGCAATGTTGGGCTCCGAAGATTCAGAATTGGCCAACAAGGGGTCCATCCAGATCGGTAACTCCTGGTCACCGGCTATACTTGCGGAAACCGGGTCGTACGCCGTCAATGAGGGCTCCATAGACACCTTTGGCAGAAAGGCATCGGGATTGCAGGCAACAGGCAAATCTTCCATAGAAAATACGGGGACTATCTATACAAGAGGCGCCGTCGCATACGGGATGGACGTCTCTGGCCCCGATTCCCATGCCGGCAACAGCGGGTCGATCATCACAACGGGGAAAGACGCGAGCGGCATCAAGCTGATGAATCATGCAGATGGGCAGAACACCTCTTCGGGAAGCATTCACACCGAGGGAGAGAATGCGGCTGGAGCGTGGGCTACCATGTTTTCCGTCTTTGCGAATGCCGGGCTGATCGTAACGGATGGCAAGGCCGCGCCTGGAATAAAGGGTGTCAACGGTGCCGATGTGGACAATACCGGAATTATCAAAACTGCAGGCTTTCGGTCAGAAGGAATGTACATTCTCAATGAAAGTCTGGCCTCTTCATCCGGGGCAATATCCACCACGGGCGAAGGGGCCCACGGTGTGTTCGCCGGGATGGCCTCGACGGTGGGAAACAATGGAACTGTTTCGACAACAGGAGCATCCGCTCACGGAATGTACAGCTGGAATGGCTCCACCATTTTGACGGGAGAAAATTCCACTGTCACGACGTCGGGCTCAGGGAGCCACGGCATGGTCGCGGAAAGAGATTCTTCGGCGGAAAACGCCGGGGCCATTCACACCACGGGAGACACCTCGGCAGGGATCTCCGGCCATGATAAATCTCTCGCCATCAATTCCGGCACCATCGTTACCGAAGGCGCGGGAGCTTCGGGCATCCTGGCGGAAAACTCTTCCATTGCCGCGAACTCGGGATTCATTATGACCAGGGGAAAAGCGGCCCATGGAGTGATCATTGCTACAGGTTCTATGGGAGACAACGAAGGCGTCATAGAAACATATGGTGAAGCCGCTCATGGAATGTATATCTCAGAGGGTTCAAAAGGAAACAACATTGGCATGATCCGCGCCGATGGATCGCAGGCGGATGCCGTCTTTCTGGACGATAGCTCCTTTACAAACTCCGGAGTCCTGGCAAGTACCAAGGGCAACGCCCTGACGGCACAAAACGGCAGCACTGCAATTCTCCGTGACGGCACTACACTCCCTCGCTCTCGAAACCTCGAAGGCGATGAGACATCACGACTCATTGTGGACATGAATACCAACATCCTTGCAAAGGTCGACAATTTCGGGCATTTTACCAAAACCGGTGCCGGAACCATGACCATTGAAGGCCGTTCATCCTGCGGCGAAACTTTTCTCAAGCAGGGGACCCTGAAACTTGACCAAAACAGTCGGTTGACGACGGACACGTACACTCAGGCTGCTGACGCCACACTGGCCATCACGATCGGTCCCGGCTCGAGGCCCGGGTCCGCCCCTTTTTGGGTGGAAAACACGGCAACCCTGGACGGGGCTCTCGTTATCGACGCTTCGGCCGCCTCTGATCCCGGCTTCTATGATTGCATAAGGGCCTCCGATGTCAGGGGCGGTTTCAACACGATTTCTTTTGCCAACACCCAGGCAGATCTTGAGTTTTACCAACCTCGCTGGCTTGAGGGCGGAAGCCTTCATCTCACGGCCATGGCAGGGTATCCCTTTTCCGAGCAGGCACTGGGTATCGCGGCGGCCATTGACGGGTGGTCGGTCTTCCGACGCGCAACGTCAGACCGCTTCAACGACTTTTTTATGCAAGCCAGAGAAAGCTCCAAAGAAACAGGAGTTTCGTATCATGGCGATTTCGTGATGGGTGAAACCCGTCGGGATTCTTCCAAAAACGGGACAGCCGGGTACGATTCCAGGACCTCGGGGCTCTTTTTCGGAACCAAAAACCGGATTGACGACGATATTCAATGGGGGCTCTTCGCAGGCTATACAGAACAGGAAATCAACTTTACAGACCTGCCGAGTGTCGCCGCTGACTGGGAAAAGCAAAAGACCTGGCACCTCGGGGGATACATCGGCAGGCGATGGGAGAACTGGGTGATTTCAGATACCCTGGCCTGGCATTCGACGGGACACGAAAGTTTCCGCAGGCAGACAGGAGATGACGCCTGGGGCGAGTTTTCAAGCTGGTCCGTAACCAACGACCTCCGCGCCATGTATCTCCCCCACTCGAAAAAGGCGAATCAGGGATGGCAAATCATCCCTGAAGTGGGGCTGAACACCGGATACTTCAAGCGCAATGGCTATAGCGAGATGAATGGCTTCACCTACGGGGATTTCAGCACCACCGTTGTCGAAAGCCTGCTCGGCCTTCGGGTAAGCAAGGATTTTGTCACCAAGGAAGGAACCAACCTGAACACGCAGCTGCAGTTGACATGGACCCGTAACCTTTCGGGATCCGACATCTCCATTGATCGGAGCTGGAAGGGTGATACCAAATGGTATAAAGAAAATCTGCCGGGTGATGATCTATTTTCCGCTGAATTGATGTTATCTTTCTACAGCAAGAATGATCCTGTATGCTCCCTCAGTTGCCGCGGCCGGTTTTCGGAAGATTTCCACTCATGGAACGGCAAGATCTCCCTGGAGTGGCTCCTCTAAAAACAAGGAGGCAGGCATTTAGCCTGCCTCTTGGTCATTTTTTCCTCAACCGGAAAACATGACGGATATAGGTCATGGGATTCAGGGCTTCCTTGATCATGCGAATCTTTTCTTCCTGTTCGGGATCCTGTGAAGCCCGCCTGACGAATTCGGCCACAAAAGCCGAGAAAACAGCAATAAAAAAGCCCAGAAGCGTTGCCAGGATAACGATGAGTTTGCGGTTGGGTTTGAAACGCTTTTCCGGCGGAACGGCCTTCTCCAGTGTCTGGACAACGGCGGGATTCATGGCATCCTCTATCCGGGCGCGTTCATAGAGATCCGCAAGGCTGGCGTGGAGAGCTTCCCAATACTTCATCTCATGATACTTTTCTGTAAACTCAAGTATTTGTTCCGCAGAAAGGTCTTCTTCTCCCGAAAGGCTCTTTTTATCGGGCCGGCCATTAATCTGTTGAAGTTCCTTTTGGATTTCAGGGATCTCCTCTTTCAATTCAAGCACCCTGGGGTCCAGGGAAGGAACCTCCAAAAGGTTGAGTCCTTCCAGATGAATGGTTTTGCTGTCCAGGCTCGCCCGTAACTCGGCTCGTCTGGCGATGTTCTCCAGGCTGGGTACATTCGCAACGCTGATGCCCGTTTCATCCTGAAAAGATTCGAACTCTTCCCGTGCCTGCGCAAATTTGTATCGCGCTTTCTCGAGTTCAATGGAAAAATAAAGGCGCCGCTCGGCTGTAGCAGTTACGGCCCTTTGCTTCATTATTTGTTTCAGAACGTCCACGTAGGTATTCGCTACTTCAGCTGCATGTCTCGGTTCTCGATAGACAACCTGCACTTGGATTGTACCTTTGTCTTCCTCTATTCTTACCTCACCGAGAGCATCTGAAACCAGCTCTTCCTTGCCCATTTCCTTGCCCAGCCCCGTACTTTCCCTCCAGTCCTTCGGGGCAAATTGATCGAGGACGGCGTCCTGAACTGTCCGGCTGCCCAAAAGGCTTACGAGTTGTCCCCCGGCCACGTTGGACGTCACTGTGGCGGACGTCTTGTATTGCGGCGTCAATAGAAAGGTGATGCCTATCGATCCAAGAAAAAAAACCAGGGTAATCCAGAAAACAAGGAATTTCTGCCGCGCCAGTGCCGCCAGAAGATCAAGAAGTGAGATCTCGTCTTCGTCGTCACCTGCATAGACATATTGAACCGGAACTGGAATGATTCTTTCTTCCTGGTCTCTCCTGTTTTCGTTATTGTTGTTTGTTTCCGACATTCCGTTCACTCCTTCGGCGCTGTTTTACGACATCCTTTTACCCGGGGACTGTGTCCACGTTTTTGTTTTTGGAAAAGCCTTGAACAGGATTATTGAGATTATTGAGCCCTTTTTCTGGACTGGAATCATTGTACGCAAAGAAGACGCAATTCACAATCAATATTGGATAGATGACTGTACCTTGATCCCTTCTTTATATCTTTCCTGTCGACGTCACATGCAGGTATTGATCTCTTCAAGGGTCTCGATGATGTCGTCGTGGATAACGCCGTCGGCGCGG
>JBNGDE010000048.1:0-10413 GCA_049974925.1 Thermovirgaceae bacterium
TGCCTGGCAAGGGCCACCTGGAAGACCGTGCCGAACAGGGCCCAGAGGATGTTGCCCGAGATTGCCACACCGGCGAGAAGAACAGCCGAGGCCGCGATGTTCAGCAGGGAGTCGGAAAAGGGCAGAATAAACGTCGCCGTCACCGTTAGACCGTAGAGAATTCCCTTGACGTTGAGAAACTGAAGTCCCACACCAGCCGGGAAGGAGCAGAGCTTCGAAAGGACTTTCGATTCACCGCCGGGTCTGGATGTGAGGACCTTGTACATCAGAAACAGAACGTAAACCGCTCCGCCTATCCTCAGGTAAGGGGACACGGCCGGAAGGAGCCTGGTCAGAAAGAGGTTCAGGTAGGAAGCGGACAACATGATCAGGAAAAAGCCGACGAAGACGCCGGCAATATAGTGCAGCGTCTTCCGGTACCCGAGCTTCGCCGCGAAGGACATGGAAAGAATATTGTTCGGCCCCGGTGTAAAAGAAACAACCACGACGTAGGTCAGAAAAGCTGCAAAATCCGGCATCATGACAAAAACTCCTTCCGGGAACCGGCAACAGCAGGAACAGGAATGAATCCTTTTCGACAGCTTATACCATGTTTCAATCCTACCGGCAAGACAGTCCGCTCAACATCCGTTCGGGATGCCCGCGTTCTGCTCATGCCGACAGGAGGTTCTCCCGCGGCCTGTAAGAATACCCAGCCTCTTTTGCTGAATTAACAGAATTGCTCATTACGGGAGCACTTGACAGTCAGGGAGAATGTTTGTATTTTACTTGTATATCGGTTACATATCACCAGTACAACGGATTTTCTGAAACGGAGAGACCTATTTTGCATGCTACGAAAACGGATCGGATCTATGAAGGGATAAAACAGCTCATCCTGAGCGGCGAACTCTCCAACGACGCCGCTGTTTCGGAAAATGCCTTGGCCCGGCGATTCCAGGTCAGCAAGACTCCTGTCAGGGAGGCCATCAAGCGGCTGGAGCTGGAAGGATTCGTGAAGGTCATACCCAACCAGGGGATCATGATTAAAGAGGTCTCCATCAGCGAAGTCAAGGAAATCTACGATCTTCGGATCGCCATTGAGGAGTTTGTCGTAAAGGAACTGGCCGAACTGCTTTCGGAGGATGATTTCCGGGTTCTCGAGGAATCCCTCAAGAGACAGGAGAAGGCGCTCGAGAAACGGGACGCGATCGCCTTCCATGAAGAGGACCGGAAATTCCACGACTATTTCATGCGGTCCTACGGAAACACCATGATCGTCGACTTTATATCCAAATTGAGGGACCGTATCGAGTGGATCAACGTCCACCTTTTGAGGCAGCCGGGAAACATGAACCTCTTCTTCAGGGAACACGGCAGGATATTCGAAGCATTGCGTCGAAGGGATGCCAAGGAGGCAGCCAGAGCCATGGACGAGCACCTGAAAGGCGGGAAGGAGAGATTATTGAGCGGATAGATCGGCAAACCCCGAGGGCCAAAAATTTGACATGGCATCTTGCGCCGCATTTTCCAAGGACCTGCAATCATTCGCAAACACGCCTTACGACACCCTGTTTCGCACGACTGAAAGACTTTATTTGTCTCCTGCTCTGTCGCAACATTGCATGAGAATTCATCATGTTGTGAGGGAAGACCTTCGAGAAAAGCCGAACCCTGGATAGTTCACAGCCGTAAAAAACAAATACTGGATGGTTTCATGAGCCGCTTGTTGTGAATCACCTTGGCATATGCGCTTGACCTGTTGAAGCGAGGAGGGATGACGCCGGCGAGAACCGCCAGTTGAGGAAAAAGAAAGGGTGGCTGTTTGAAGTAAACCCGGGAACCGTGCAGGGCATGCGGGTTCCCCAGAAGCGAGAGGGAGGTGAACTGTCCGGATACAACCGGACGGGACGCGATGAAGAAGGTGCTCACAGGTATTCTTGTTTTTGCAATGATTCTTGGGGTGGCAGGGCTTGATGGTGCCGACGCGGCGCTGAAAGGCGAGTACAAGCTCACCATGAATGTCTCCACTGATACGGCGTGGGGGCAGGGAGGCGTCAAGTTCGCTGAATTGGTCAAGGAGTATACAGACGGCAAGGTCAACGTAAAGGTGTACCCGAACGCCCAGCTTGTCGGCGGGGACCAGATGCGCCAGGCGGAAATGGTATCAAGCGGTGCCATCGATTTCATGCTTAACTCCACCATCAACATCGCCCCCATCATCCCCGAGTGCAACGCCTTTTCTCTGCCCTTCATGTTTCCAAGCTATGAAGCCGTTGACGCCGTGACAAGCTCTAAAGGCGGAGAAATGGTCTTCGATGCCCTGGAAAATTACAACATGGTCGGCCTTGCCTGGGGTGAAAATGGATTCAGGGAACTTACCAACAATGTCAGACCAATAGCCCACCCCGACGATATGAAGGGCCTCAAGATCAGGGTCGTCACTCCGATTTATGTGGATATCATGAGAGCCCTGGGCGCCAACGCCATAGCCATGAACTGGGGCGAGGTTTTCACCGCCCTGCAGCAGGGGACCATTGACGGCCAGGAAAACCCGATTGTGGGTATCATCATTCCGAACAAGATCTACGAAGTGCAGGATTATCTGACCAACTGGCACTATTCCTATGACGCTCTCATCCTTGCGGTCAACAAGGATGTCTGGAACGGATTCGATCCCCAGATCCAGGAGCAGGTGAAAAAAGCCGCCATGGACGCCATGCACTGGCAGGTTCACGATGTCAGCCGTGTGGGGCTCGGAGACGGAATCGAATTCCTCAAGGAACAGGGGCTGACCATTACCGACCCGACGCCGGAGCAGCTTGCCGCGTTCCGGGAGCGGACCAAAGCGGTTTATGACGAATGGTCCGAAAAAGTCGGGAAAGAAGTGGTAGCGGCCTTTGAAGAGGCTGTAGCGGACTTCAAATAGAAGGAATTAAAGGGGCGGGGGCTGCCGGGGCGGTTCCCGCCCCTTTTCCTGTCGCTGACGTTGACTGGCACACCTGCAGACAGAAAGGGAATGGTGTTTGAGGATGCTGTTAAAGCTGCTTGACAGGGTCGAAGAGGGTACATGTGCCATCATGCTCATTTTTATGGCCGGCCTCGCATTCATCAACGTTGTTGTCAGGTATCTCACGAACTTTTCTTTTGCTTTCACCGAAGAACTTCTGGTCAACCTGTTTGTCTGGATCACCTTACTGGGGGCATCCATCGCCACCAGGAAAGGTTCTCTTTTGGGGGTTACCTACCTGTTTGACCGTTTCCCCCGGAAAATGCAAAAAGCCGCCGTTGTCTTCGGAGCCGTGTGCGGGGTCACCCTTTTCGCTCTTTTGGCGTTCCATGGGGCTGAAATGGTCAGGTCGGAATTCCGGTCCGGGATGACAACCTACTCCATGGCCCTTCCCATGTGGATATTCGGGATGGCCCTTCCCGTCTGCGCCTTGGTCCTGATATTCAGGACCCTTCAAAAGGCCGTAGAAGACTGGAAAGCGATTTCCTCGGGGAAGGGGTCGCCCGATGAAGCATGCCCTCCGGAGGTGATGTCCGAATGAATGTGGATCCGGGCATCGTCCTGATGGGCATGTTTTTCCTGATGCTCGCGTTGAAGGTGCCGATCGCCGTGTCGCTCGGACTGGCAGGCATGGCGTCTATTTACCTGTACAACCTTGGCGCGGGAATGTTCGCCCCCGTTTTCTTCGCGAACATATCCAAGTTTTCCCTGTTGGCGATCCCCTTTTTCGTCCTGGCCGGCATCATCATGGGAAAGGCGAAGATTTCCGACAAGATCGTCAGGCTCATCATGCTTCTGGTCGGCCCCATAAGCGGAGGTATGGCGATAGTTACGATTATTACGGCCCTTTTCTGGGGTGCCGTTTCAGGATCGGGCCCGGCGACCGTCGCCGCCCTGGGAACAATCCTGATCCCGGGAATGGTAAAAGCCGGTTATAACAGGGGTTTCGCGGCTGCCTTGACGTCCAGCGCCAGCGGTCTGGCCATCGTCATCCCGCCGAGCATAGGCTTCATAGTTTATGGCGTCATCACGGGAGTCTCGATCAGCGAACTCTTCCTTGCGGGCATCCTGCCCGGGATCTTTGTCGGGCTTTTCCTCATAATTACCGCCTTCACCATCTCCGTCATCAGGGGATACAAGGGCGAACGGTTCGGTACGGTCCGGGAGGTCTGGAAGGCTTTCAAGGAAGCCATATGGGCCCTGTTGACGCCGGTTATTATTCTCGGCGGCATATACGGAGGGGTCTTCACACCGACGGAAGCGGCGGCCGTCGGAGTGGCGTACGGACTCTTCGTGGGGTTTGTCGTCTACCGGACACTGGCTCTCAAGGATTTGTACGAACTCCTTGTGGAAGCCTGTGTATCCTCGGCGGTGGTAATGCTTGTTGTCGCTTTCGCCGGGATATTTAGCTGGGCCATGATGGTCCTGGGTGCGGTAGAAAGAATTTCACAGTCCGTCATCGCCCTGAGTTCGAACCCCTATGTAGTCATCGCGATGATTAACGTGATCCTTATCATAGCCGGAATGTCCATCGATGCCATATCGATTTACTACCTGTTGTTGCCCATCTTCATGCCGGTGATGGCCCACTTCGGCTGGGATCCGGTCTGGTTCGGCATCATCATGACCATCAATCTGGCCATCGGGCAGGTGACGCCGCCCGTTGCGGTCAATCTGTACGTCGGATGCAATGTGGCCGGGATTTCCATGGAGGAGATCTCCAGAGCCGTCATTCCTTTCCTCGTCGCGTCGATTCTGGCTCTGATCGTCCTTATCTATTTTCCGGGCATTACACTGTGGCTCCCGAAACTGCTCATGAGATAGACCCCGCCTGGTAGACTGCATCATCAGCCGACATGGCGGGCAGGTTTTTTCGGAATTCCCGCTCCGGGAAAGGGTGATTTCCAGCAGGAACCACGAAAACTGTTTCAAGCGATCCGGAGGAGGTGGGTACCAGGCCGTTACGACGGGAAATCGCGGTTTGGTGTTACGGGAAAATAAAAAGCTGCTGTCGTTTTGCGGCAGGATCGGAGGGAGAGATTTTCTTGAGCTCACAGAAAGGGAAGAAAAGGGATCTTTCGGCCTATCCAGAAGATCTTTTGAAGAAATTCTGCACCACGATGAACAGGATCCGGTTCTTTGAGACCAAAGTGGAGGAAAAGTTTCTGGCCGGTGAAATCCCGGGCTTTGTACACCTGTACATCGGGGAGGAAGCCGTTGCGACAGGAGTTATCTCGCATCTTTCCGCGGAAGATTACATACAGAGCACTCACCGCGGCCATGGGCACACCATCGCCAAGGGAGCCGATGTGAAGCACATGATGGCGGAGATCTTCGGCAAGAAGGAAGGATGCTGCAAGGGCAAAGGCGGTTCCATGCACATCGCCGACTTCAGCGTGGGGATGCTCGGCGCCAACGGTGTCGTCGGCGGAGGATTCGCCCTTGCGACAGGAGCGGCTCTGGCTTTGAAACTGCGGGGACAAAACTCGGTGGCTGTCGTGTTTTTCGGAGACGGTGCGGCGAACAGAGGGACCTTTCATGAATCGGCAAATATGGCGGCCGTATGGAAACTCCCGGTGATATTTGTCTGCGAAAACAACCAGTATGCTTCCACAACCCCCTACAGGACGACGACCTCCGTGGAGCACATAGCGGACCGGGCAGCTGCTTACGGCATGCCTGGCGTGTCCGTCGACGGAAACGATGTTTTCGCCGTCTACGATGCGGCGGGGGACTTCATCGAAAGGGCGAGAAAAGGCGAGGGGCCCGCATTGCTGGAGTGCATGACCTACCGGGTGAAGGGTCACTTCGTTGGAGATCCGGAAAAATACCGGACCCGCGAGGAGGTCCAGTCCGTTTTCAGCGGCAATGACCCCATAAAGCGCCTTGAAAGCCTTCTCGTCGAGGAGAAGCTTTTTTCCGAAGAAGACTTGGAGGCGATCAGACAGAAGGCAAAGGAAGAAGTCGACGAGGCGGTCGCCTTTGCCGAAGAGGCTCCGGAACCTGATGCGGCGGACCTTTTGGCCGATGTTTACGCATAAAGAAGGCTGGTGACGAAGGTATGAGAGAAATCACTTTCGCACAGGCGACCCTGGAGGCAATGGAGGAGGAGATGACTCGTGACGAAAGGGTTTTCGTCATGGGGGAAGATATCGCTCGGCAAGGAGGTATTTTCGGCCAATTCAGGGGGCTACCTGAGAAATTCGGCCATGAACGGGTAAAAGACACGCCCATAAGTGAAACGGCAATCGTCGGGTCCGCAATTGGTGCGGCATTGGCGGGAATGCGTCCCGTTGCCGACATGCACTTCGCCGACTTTATGGGTGTTTGCATGGATGAAATCTTCAACCAGATGGCCAAGATTCATTACATGTTCGGCGGCCAGCGTACCGTTCCGATGGTTCTGAGAGCTCCTGACGGGCTCATCAATCAGGCAGCGGCCCAGCATTCCCAGAGCATAGAAGCCTGGTTCATGCATATTCCCGGGCTCAAGGTGGTTATACCGTCGAACCCCGCCGATGCCAAGGGACTGCTCAAGTCTGCGATCCGGGACGACAATCCGGTGATTTATTTCGAGCACAAGGCCCTGTTCAATATCAAGGGCCCTGTCCCTGATGGTGAGTTTTTAACACCCATTGGAAAGGCCAGGGTTGTTCGTGAGGGGAAGGATGTGACACTCGTATCCTATTCCTTCTGCATGCACCATGCGCTGGCTGCGGCGGAGATGCTCGAGAAAGAGGGTATTTCCGTTGAATGCATCGACCTGCGGACCATATCGCCTCTCGACAAGGAAACGATTCTGCTTTCGGCGGCGAAAACATACAGGCTTGCCATTGCCCATGAGGCTGTAAAACAAGGCGGCGTCGGAGCGGAGATTTCCGCCATCGTCGCCGAAGAGGGGATCGATTACCTGGATGCCCCGATTGTAAGGATTGGCGCACCTTTTACCCCGGTACCTTTTGCCAGGCCGTTGGAGCAGGCTTATCGCATCACCCCCGAAAAGATTGCCGACGCCATCAGGGGCGTCTTCGGATCCTGAGCGCCGGGAGGCAGGTGAGTCATTTTGAGTGAGAAGATTACCATGCCCAAACTGGGACTGACCATGACGGAAGGAGCCGTCTCTGAATGGAAGGTCTCCCCTGGCGAGAAGGTGAAAAAGGGCGACATCATTCTAACGGTGGCGACGGACAAGCTCACCTACGAGGTCGAGGCACCCCGCGACGGAGTGATCTTGGATATCGTTGTCAAGGCAGGAGAAACGGTTCCCGTCGGATCCGTTTTGGCTTTTATCGGTGATGAGGGCGAACAGCCGCCTTCTCCGCAAGGAAAAATCGAAACAAAGGAACCAAAGATACAGGCTCCGGCCCCCGGGGAAACACCTGCCGTAGAAAAAGAGAAAAAGGAAGAACTCCTCTCGGGGCCCGTTTCTGATAAAGTTTCGCCGCTGGCGAAAAAATGGGCCGCCGTCTTCGGGATTGATCCGGCAAAGCTGTCCGGAAGCGGACAAAAAGGACGGGTTGTCAAAGACGACGTCATGAAGGCGGCTGCAAGGTTCCGTGCAACACCTCTCGCCAGGAGACTGGCCAGAGAGGGTGGGGCCGAAATCGAGGAGATCCCCGGAAGCGGGCCGGGCGGGCGGACCGTGGCAGCCGATGTCAAAGCATATCTTGAAAGGGCAAAAAACAGGAAGACAAAGGCTTCGCCCGTAGCCATGAAAATGGCGGACGAAATGGGTATCGATCTTGAAAGCATTCCTGCTGCGGGCCGCATCATGAAAGAAGATGTAATCGCGGCCGCGGGGGGCGCAGGACTGAAAGAGCATCCTGCAGCCGAAGAGACGCCGCGACAGGAAATGGAACAAAAGCGCCTTCCCCTTACACGGATGCGGAAAGTTATCGCCGAGCGCATGAGTTACAGCGCATCAACGGTACCTTCCGTCTTCTTCAACATTGAAACGGACTTTTCGGAGTTCATGAAAATCCGCGGGATTCTCAACGAATCTCTGGCCCGAAAGGGCGTCAGGCTTTCCTTTAACGACATCATGATGAAAATCTGTGCCCGGGTGCTCGAAGAAATGCCCATGGCCAACGCGTCCTATGATGCCGAGGCGGGTGAATACATCCTGCATGATGATGTGAACATAGGTCTCGCTGTCTCCGTGGAGGGCGGCCTTCTGGTGCCCAATGTCAAAAGCGTCCAGAAAAAGACCCTGGAGGAAATCTCGCTCGAGTCGGCGGAACTTGTCGAAAAGGCGAGAAAGGGTGCGCTCCTGCCCGAGGACATGGAAGGTGGAACGTTTACCATCACGAACCTGGGGATGTTCGGCATCCATGATTTCATCCCCATCATCAACCCGCCGGAAGCCTGTATCCTTGCCGTCAACGCTGTTGTCGAGAAACCCGTGGTCCGGGACGGTGAAGTCGTCGTCCGTCCCATGTCCATGATCGGCCTTTCTGCAGATCACAGAATCCTCGATGGTGCCGACGCGGCGAGGTTTTTGGCCCGGATCAGGGAGCTGGTGGAAAATCCCTGCATGATGCTTCTTTAGCACCTGCATGAATATCGTCTGGAGAGTGAATGGGAAATGGCGACGATGCTGACGATGCCCAAACTGGGCTTGACGATGACAGAAGGTTCCATCCAGGAGTGGAAAAAAAACGAAGGCGATCCTGTAAAAAAAGGGGAGGTCATACTCTCCGTAGCTACGGATAAACTGACCTATGAAGTGGAAGCTCCCGAAGACGGTGTCCTTCTTGCGATAGCAGTACCCGTGGGTGAAACTGTCCCCGTCGGGGCAGTGATCGGAGCGATTGGTGAAGCCGGCGAACCGGTCGAGTTTCCCGGAAGGGGTGATTCAGGTAAAGAGATGACCCCGTCGCCGGAGCCGGGAGGATCCGGACCGAAAACCGCCGGGAAACCGGTTTCGCCGCACTCCGAAAAAGAAGAGAAAAAGGTCGTCGTCATCGGCGGCGGTCCGGGCGGATACATAGCCGCCATCAGGGCCGCCCAGCTGGGAGGTCAGGTGATTCTTGCAGAGAAAAACAAACTCGGGGGAACTTGTGTGAACGTGGGCTGCATACCGACGAAAGCGCTGCTTCACGCCGCCGATCTTCTCGACGGTATACGAGCAGGCCTTGAGCTTGGAATTATGGCGGAGTCCCCGAAGGTTGACTGGGACAAAGTGCAGGAGCGCAAAAACCAGGTGGTCGAACAGCTTTCGGCCGGAGTCCAGGAGCTTCTTGCCGCCAACGGGGTAAAAGTTGTGAAAGGGAAGGCCTCCTTCGTCGACGACCGAACCGTGGAAGTCGTTTCAGAAGCGGGCACCGACAGGATCACGGCAGATGCCTTTATCATCGCCACGGGCTCAGCCCCGTCGGTGCCTCCAATCCCGGGCAATGATCTCGAAGGCGTTGTCACTAGTACTGAGGCGCTTTCTTTTGCGGAAATTCCACCTGCTCTTGCCATCATAGGCGGAGGGGTTATCGGTGTGGAGATGGCTTCCATCTTCGCCTCTTTCGGGAGCAGGGTGACCGTGTTCGAAATGCTCCCCCGGATCCTTCCCGGAGTTGACGCTGAAGTCGTGGATCTTCTGGCGAAGATCCTGGAAAGCAGGGGAGTGGTGATACATACGGCGGCGGAGGTTAAAGGCATTGAAAAGGCCGGCTCCGGGCTGTCCGTAAAGGCTGCGGTTTCCGGAGAACCGACCCTGGTGAAAGCAGACAAGGTCCTGGTTGCCACGGGACGGCGCCCCTTTACGGAATCTCTCAATCCCGAGGCGGCGGGCATCACGGTGAAAAAAGGGCACATTGTCGTCGACGAATACATGCGGACGAACAGGGAACACATATACGCCGTCGGCGATTGCTGCAGCCCCGTCATGCTGGCCCACGTCGCCATGAAGGAAGGTAGAATAGCCGCAGAGAACGCTCTTTCGCGGTCTGCGAAGAAGATGGATTACAGGACCAACCCCGGCTGTGTCTATACGTCGCCGGAACTTGCCTGGGTCGGCCTGACCGAGGAAGACGCGAAAAAACAGGGATATTCCGTCCTGACAGGCAAGTTTCCTCTCATAGGGAACGCGAAGAGCCTTATTTGCGGAGAAACCCGGGGAATGGTTAAAATAGTTGCGGAAGAAAAATACGGAGAGATCCTGGGGGTTCACATCGTCGGCTTCAGGGCCACTGACCTCATTGCCGAAGCGTCACTGGCGGTGGGGCTTGAGGCTACCCTTGAGGAGGTGGCCCAAACCATACACGGTCATCCCACCTTCGGGGAAGCCCTGTGCGAGGCCGCACTGGCTGCTCTCGGCGAGAGCCTTCATATGCCTCCGGACTGATCGCCCCGCCGGGGGTCAGAAGGAGATGGGATGATGAAATACATCGAAAACTCCAGCAACGACCCGCGCTTCAATCTGGCTTTGGAAG
>JBNGDE010000049.1:0-10046 GCA_049974925.1 Thermovirgaceae bacterium
GTTCTGTGAGAGGGATGAGGCGGAGATTGATCGTCCCGCCTCACCCTACTCGATTTTGCCCAGCGTGGCGAGACTATCCGGCCTGCTGCAAGAAGCAGGTCTCACCCTGATCGGGGGGAAGACAATCCGAATTGCAAGGGCGTTGCTGGTAACGGCAGGGTCTGGAGGGAGCACCAGGAAGTGAATGGCACAAGAGGATCTTTGGATCTTTCTGTCCCGGCTTACCCCACTCGATCATGAAAAGTCCTGGAGATGGGATAATGCTGGGGCGGAATCTGCCGGAAAGGAAGCGATTTTTATGGTTGATGAAAAACGGCTGTTGGGAAATTTTCTGGAGCTCGTGAGAATCAAGGCACCTTCGTTCGAGGAAAAGCCAGTCGCCGATGTACTTCAGGACCTGCTTTCACGACGGGGTCTTGATGTCATGATCGACGCCAGCATGGAGGAAACGGGCAGCAACACCGGGAATGTCATTGCCTGGCTGGAGCCCTCCCCCGGCTATACGGACTGGGTTGCCTTTTTCGCCCACATGGACACTGTTTCCCTTGACAGGGAAGTTTCTCCACAGGTGAACGGGGGAGTTGTTACCTCCGACGGCGGGACTATCCTTGGTGCTGATGACAGGGCCGGTATTGCCGTGGTACTTGAAGCTCTTGAAATTGTACTGGAGAAAGGAATACCGCACCCGGGGATTGAACTGGTCTTCTCCGTCGCGGAAGAACAGGGACTTGTCGGGGCGAAAGCATTGAACCTCAGGGACTTGAAATCGGACATGGCTTTTGTCCTGGACAACTCTATGGCTCCCGGTCACATCGTTATCGCCGCGCCGACGCAGTACAAGCTGTTCTGGACGGTGCACGGAAAAGCTTCTCATGCGGGTGTCGCCCCGGAGGAAGGCATCAGCGCCATTCTCGCTGCAGCGGCGGGAATAACCAGGGTCCCGCAGGGTCGTATCGACGAGGAAACGACGGCGAACATTGGTGTCATCAGCGGC
Organism: Thermovirgaceae bacterium; assembly: GCA_049974925.1. Lineage (GTDB taxonomy): Bacteria > Synergistota > Synergistia > Synergistales > Thermovirgaceae > UBA1876. Next base: position 995 of record JBNGDE010000049.1, read on the forward strand.
GGGAAAGCGACAAACATTGTGTGTGACCAAGTTGACATCCAGGCGGAGGCGAGGTCCCTCGATGAGGGCAAAGTCCGCGAACAGGTTGAAGCCATGTCCCGGGCCATGGGTGAAGGCGTTGAAGACAAAGGTGCCAGGCTTGAGGAAAGACGGGAGTTGTCCTATCCAGGCTATAAAATGGACAAAAGCGATCCTGTCGTTTCCTCGGCTATAAAAGCGGTCCGCCGGTGTGGCCTTGAACCGAAACTCGGTTCCGCAGGTGGCGGAAGCGACGCCAACATCCTCAACGGGAAGGGTCTCCCGGCGGTCAACCTTGCCCTGGGCATGGAAAAGGTCCACACCACGGAAGAACGAATCGCAGCACAGGATCTTGTGAAAGCTGCAGAGATCGTGTACCAGCTGATGACCGGCATTTAGCCGAGGCTCCACTAAACGACCGACCCGCATGAAAGAAATTTGCGATCCGGCCAAAAGGTTCAGTCTTGTGTATTTCGGGCGGATGTGGTATTTTTTTAGGTAGCATAACGAGTTAAACCGGGAAACAACAGGACAACACACTAAAGGGGAGTAGCTTACGGGCGAAGTCACCAGCACGGCGCAGGGCGCCTGGCTTCGTCGGCGGCCCGGGAGGGTCGTCAGCGAGACTTTTAGCGTGGCGATTGCCATGCAGGAAGTCTCGCTTTTTTGTGAGGAGGGAGCTTTATGGACTGGTTGCTGACCGTTGCCGAGGCCTTTACTTATAAACAGGCCGTCATGATGTTCGTCGGGCTGGCACTGATATGGCTTGCCGTAAAAAAGGAGTTCGAGCCCAACCTGCTTCTTCCCATGGGCTTCGGGACGATCCTGGTCAATATTCCCCTTTCGTCGGCGATCACCCGGGTTGTCGAGGGGGTCCCCACGGAGGGGGCGCTGAGCCTGCTTTTTGATATCGGAATCGCCACGGAGCTTTTCCCCCTGCTGATTTTCATTGCCGTAGGAGCCATGATCGATTTCACGCCCCTTTTGTCGAATCCGGTCATGTTCACCTTCGGCCTTGCAGCTCAGGCGGGGATCTTTCTCACCATGGGGCTTGCGCTGTTTTTCGGATTCGACGTCAAGGAAGCTGCTTCGATAGGCATTATCGGCGCCGCCGACGGCCCGACATCGATATACGTTTCGGCCCGCTTCGCGCCTCACCTTCTGGGGCCCGTTTCTGTTGCGGCCTACACCTATATGGCTATTGTTCCCCTCATACAGCCGCCGGTGATACATTTGCTCACCACCAAAAACGAAAGACGGATCCGGATGATTTACTCCTCCAGACCCGTCTCGAAAAAAACGAAAATCATTTTCCCGATTGCCGTGACCCTTGTCGCAGGCCTCATCGCTCCCGCTTCGGTTTCGCTTATCGGTTTTTTGATGTTCGGAAACCTCGTTCGGGAATGCGGCGTTCTGGAACGACTTTCCCAGGCGGCCCAGAACGAGCTCGCGAACCTGGTGACGCTCCTTTTGGGGCTTTCCATTTCCGCCACCATGACCGGAGACCGCTTCGTCCAGCCCGCAACGCTTCTGGTCATTGGCATGGGGCTCGTGGCGTTCATCCTCGACACGGCTGCCGGTGTCATTGCCGCCAAGGTGCTGAACCTGTTTCTCAAGCGGAAAGTCAATCCGATGGTGGGAGCAGCGGGAATCTCCGCATTTCCCATGTCAGCCCGCGTGATCCAGAAGCTGGGGCAGCAGGAGGATCCCCAGAACTTCCTGCTTATGCACGCTGTCGGGGCCAACGTGGCAGGACAAATCGGGTCCGTCCTCGCGGGGGGCGTGCTCCTGGCCTGGCTTGCATAATCTTTTTATGGATCAGGAAAGGGGGTCAGATCTCCTCCGGGGGCGGACAAAAGAGGGATTCCGCCAGTTACAGGCTCCAGATCCGGATGTTCGATTGCTTCGTCGAGCAGTTTTTTGGAAACCAGAATATATTCCAGGTTCAATGTATCCTTGATCCGTATAACACTTGCGTCATTCCCCCCGGCCAGGACGAGCCCTGCGGCGACCGCCTGATATTCAGAATCGAGCACCATGGGGAGACGTTCCGTCACTTTCGATGATATTGCGTTGGCATAGGTGACGGTGAAATTCGTTTTTTTGCAAAGTTTTGCTGTGGTGATGTCCGCCATGCCGATTCCTGATGCATTTCCCCCTGACCCCTCGGTGAGGTCGAAAACGACGATCCAGCCGGCGGCAAAAGATGTTCCGGTCTTTCGGGATCCGTCTAAGGCCCGGCCAGTGACGTTGGGGTCCATTCCGGCGCCTGAAATATCCTTTCCCATCCTGTCGACCAGAAGCAGGTCACATCCCGAGAGAAGGATTCTCCCCATAAGTCTTCGGGCACGTTCCAGCAGACGAGGTTCCTCGGCATCGATTTCCCCGGGGAGGAGCCCGAAAATCCCGGCCGTTTCCTCGTAAGCGTTTTCAAGAATGCCGATGCCCCCGAGGACGGGCAGCCGTGACGTCACGACTTTTCGGACCTCCGGGAGGATTCCGGCCATTTCTTCGATTCCGCGGCTGTGACATGCAAATGCTCCCCGGGTGTTGCCGATTCCCACGGAGAGCATCTTCGAGAGACCGCTTTCAAATGGTCCAGACACATCCGTATGCGGCTTGATCCGGTTGACGGCCAGAATCCCGTCTGATTCCGCCGCAAAGACATCGACCCATACGGGAATGCCCCTGTCGGTTTCGCCGATCTGAACAGATTCCGTGGAAGATCGGATTGGAACCCCCGTTGTTTCTTCGGTGATTCCAAGACCGTGGAGGATATCAAGCTGTCCCTCGGAAGTGCCGCCTCCATGGCTTCCCATTGCTGGAATGATGAAAGGTTCGGCGCCCCTCGCTTTGAGGAATTCAGCAATGATCCTGTGTATTGCCGAAACCGCGGTGATTCCCCGGCTGCCTGCTGTCACGGCAATACGACGGCCTCGAAGAGTCTCTTCCGCCGGGATCACCCGGCCAAGAGCCTCGAAAAGACTCTTTTCGAGACTTTCTGTTCGGGGCCGCGGAAATTTCTGGCGGACCAGGTGCAATTCAGGAATCCGGATGTCCCCGAGGAAACCGGACAAATCTGCCAAGGAGGTCACTCCTTTTCGGAAAACAATTTTCTGACCGCCATCGTTCTTTCGGCGGTCATTCCCGACCGCTGGACTGTTCAGGGAGATCAAGACCGAAAAGGCTCGAATAGGCCGTCATTTCTTCCCAGGTTTTGTCATCGAGGGGAACGCCTTCTTTGAGGGATTGCTCGCGCCTGAGGCGTTCCTTTTCCCCGTGGATGTAAATGCGTGCCTCGCCCTCTGCCTTTTCGGAGGATCGGATCTCGTCAAGTATGGATTGTACGAAAGAGGCAATTTCTTTCGGTTCGCCGAACATGTCGAGGTTCAAGGCGGCAAAGAAATGGGTGATGGCGCCTCCCTTTCCAGGGGAAAAGACGTGGCGGCTCCAGGTTCCCCCTGAAAGGGCCGAACAGAAGAGTTCCACCATCAGCCCAAGCCCGTACCCTTTGTGGCCTCCGAGCATTTCGCCCCGCCCGCCCAGCATGAGCTGGCCGCCGAAGGGGAGGGAACTTTTGAAAAGTTCGCTCATGGCGGCCGCATCCGTTGTGTCCGCTCCGGAATCGTCAACAGCCCAGCCGAGAGGCATTTCAAGATTTCTTCTGGCGTAGGTTTCGATCTTTCCGTGGGGCACCGTCGTGGTTGCCATATCCAGGAGGAACGCGCCGTCTTCGGTCGCGGGGAAGGCGACGGCGATGGGGTTGGTTCCCAAAAGTCGTTCTCTTCCATGGGTCACAATGGCAAAGGGTTCCGTGTTGGTCATGGTGACCCCGATGCAGTTTCGGGGCGGGGCCATTTCAGCCCAGAGCCCGGCCATTCCGAAATGGTTTGAGTTTTTAACTGCGCAAAATCCGGCCCCTGCTTCTGAAGCCTTTTCGAGGCAAATTTTCATGGATTTGAGAGCGATGTCCATGCCGATCCCGTTGTGACCGTCAAGTACCGTTGAAAGGGGTGTTTCAAAAACGGTTTCTGTCGGAGCATCAGGCAGGAAGATGCCTTCCTCGACGTAGCGTTCGTAATCCACGACTCGCTGGAGTCCATGCGAGGGAACCCCCCGGGCGTCGGCTTCCACAAGAGCCCAGGAGGTTATTTTTGCTTTTTCCGTCGGGTATCCGATTTTTTCGAGCACCTTTGTCGCAAAGGTGACAAGGCTTTCATACCGCAGCTTGATCATGAGGAAAACTCTTAACCTGCGAAAAAAAGCGCCAAAGGCGCCAGCAGAAATACGGAGAAAACGGCCCTGCTGGCGTAAATTCCCGTTAGCTTGCCGACTCCAAGGGGAATCCTCGAATTCAGGATCAGGACACCCACTTCTGTCATGTAGATCAGTCCCGTCGCGGAAATGCCGGCGCACATGAACTTGGCGGCAGCGGCGGTCCTGTCTGCCCCGATGACGGCAGCCAGAAACTGGTCGGCATAGCTCAGGACAAAAGCCGGTGCCACGTCGACGGCCTCAGGGATGTTGACCAGTGCCAGCATCCAGGCGAAGGGAGCCGAAACCCACTGGAAGATGGGCGTGTTGTTGGCGATGATGAGAACGACAGTACCCCACGAGACGACAAGGGGCATGGTGGTGACGATGAGCGAAGCGAAGGTGCGCAGGCACGTGTTGATCACCGTGCGAGGTCCCTGGTGGCGGGCCTTTTCCACCGCCGTGTAGACGGCCCATTCCTTGAGAGTGAAGCCTTCGGGGATGTCCTCGCTCAAATCCTGGTTGCCTGTTCCCGAATAGGTGTCCGGAATACTTCTGAGAGGCCAGATTCGGGGCATGATCAAGGCGAGGACGAATGTGACCAGATAGACGGAAAGGAGTATCTGGAAATACATGTGAGGCAGACCGACGAAATCGGCCATCAGGTAGATATAGGCGATGCTTATGACGGAAAAACACGTGGAGATGATCGCGCCTTCCCGGTCGCTGTAATACCCTTAATTGTGCATTTTCGTCGTGATGACGACTCCTACGGAACTGCTTCCGACCCAGGAGGCCATGCAGTCCACGGCGGCCCTTCCGGGAAGGGTGAAAAGTGGTCTGAACAAGGGGCGCGCCATGGTGCCGATGTACTCCATAAGTCCGAAATCGGTCAAAAAGGGTACGATGAAGGCCAGTACGATGAAAACCACGAGCAATGCAGGGGCGAGAATCATGCCGGGCGTCCCGCCGTTGTCCATGCTCCAGATGATTTCGGGGCCGATCTTGAAATAGATCAAGGGGTAAAAGACGGCTCCGAGGAGCCTTGACCCGACCCAGAAAGGTGAGACGATAAAAATGTCGTTCAGAAACTCATGCCCGGTTACGAAGCGCGGTTTTGCTATCACCGCGTAAAGAGTGAAAAGAGCTCCCGCGCAAACGAATATCATCGCCAGAAGGGGCAGAAGGTCCCCCAGTATGTTCTTGCCCAGGTCAATGGCGATGCCGAGAGGGGTATTGATCGTGTGTTCCTGCGGTATGGGAAACAAGAATGCGACCGCCCCGATGAGTGACGGAATGAGGAACTTGTGGAAATCCTTTCTTGTGTAAGATGGCCGTGTCCCAGGTTCATCTGCCATGTCAAACACTCTCCTTTCCCTGCTGCTGACTGTCTCAAGCTGTGTTCCTGTACGTGAAAAGGGCCCTTTCGAGCCTCCTGCAGCCCTCCTCGGCCTCTTCGGGCGATACCTTCGCATAGGAAAGCCGAAGGGTTCCCGGACTGACTTCCAGCGGGTCGGGCGAGAAAATTTTTCCGGCTAAGACCCCTATTCCCTCGTTGCGAAGGGCAAACCTCGCAAAGGCGTCGGAATCCTCAAGATCAGTCATGGTCCCCCACAGGAAGAATCCTCCACGAGGGATATTAAAGTGAAATTCCGTGTTCCCGAAATGCCGTCGAAGTGCCGCAATAAGGCCATCTCGCCTTGCAGAATAGACCTGCCTCAAGTTTTCGAGATGACCGGGGAAATTGCTGTTTTGCAGGAATTCCAGGATCCCCTGGTGCAGGATCGCCGGCAGGTTCAGCGTGGAGGCGACGCGCAACCTGTGGAGGGAGGGGGAGATCCAGTCTGGAGAGACAACCCATCCGCAACGCATTCCCGGCGCGATCACTTTGGAAAAACTTCCGAGATAAACGACACGTCCATCGTTTTCCGGAAGGGACATGTAACTGGCCGGCGGACGTTCGTCGAACCACAAGTTCCGGTAAGGATCATCCTCGAGGATCAGGAAATCGTGTTTTTTCGCCACTTCAAGAATTTCCTTCCGGCGCTTGGCGGAGGTGACGGATCCAGTAGGGTTCTGGAAGCAGGGGATCGTGTAAAAGAATTTGATCCTTCCCGTCGAGGCGACCTGTTCCAGGCCTTCCGTGGAGGGGCCCTCGTTGTCAAAGGCAACTCCTTTTACAATTCCCCCCTCCCTTTCAAAAGCCAGAAAAGCCTCTGGGTATGAAGGATTTTCAACGGCGACGACATCGCCGCGCTCGACAAGGGCTTCGGAAACGAGACTGATCCCTTCCTGTGACCCCGTCGTCAAAAGGATGTTTTGCAGCCCCATGTTCTGTGGAAGAAGACCGTCCTGTTTCATCCACCTGATGATCCAGTCCCTCAGTTTTACGTGTCCCGCCGAGTCGTGGTAGTAGCCCAACAGGTCGCTTGCACCGTCAAATGCAGAGTAAAGGGCTTCGCGAAGCTCCCTGGCCGGAAGAAGGTCAGCCGAGGGTTCTCCGGCGGTAAAAGAAAGAGCTCCCGAGGCATGGACCAGTTCGATCATCTCTTGTATCGCCGAGTCGTGAAGCCGGAGACTTCGGGGGGTCATGAGTCGGGAACGGGTATCCATGGCACCACTTCCAGTCTTTTTGGATCCACTGGATCCACTGATAGCGATACGGTATCATAGTAAAAACCCGGTTGTCAAAAGGCAGTTACAGGAGTTTTCCGGGCTAAACCATGGGGAGGGGGAACGGCCATTCAGCCGTCCGCGGAAACAATCTACAGAAGTCTCATGGACCAGATTATCTCAGGCCGATTGAGGGCGGGGCAAAGGCTCCCGACCACGGGCCTCGCAGAGAAGTTTGGAACGAGCCGAATGCCGGTACGGCAAGCCTTGCAGCGGCTTGCCGACGAGGGTATTGTGATTCAGAGGCCGGGATACGGCGCATGCCTTGTGTCGCCTTCTCCAAAGGAAATCCGGGATGTATACGCTGTCAGAGTTATTCTCGAAACAGCCGCTCTTGATCTGGCCTTTGCGAACCTCAATGGCATCAGGCTTGCACAGCTGGAAGAATCGGTCTCACGACAAAAAAAGATGCGGGAACAGTCTTTCCAGGAGTATCTCAAGTGGGATCTTGTGTTCCATCGGACCATTGCCGAAGCCGCGGACAACGCATTCCTGAAAAAGGAAGTCGATAATGCGCTTTCCGCGTCGAATGCCTACAGAATCCTGTTCGAGAACAAGAGCGGGAAATACCGTTCTCCCGTTCCGGAAGAAGAACACCACGAGATCTTTTTGTCCATTTGCAACGGCCAGAAGAAAATGGCGAAAGATTTGTTGCAAAGACACATTTTCAGAGGGACAGAAGATCTGGTATTCGAGGATCCCGCCGGCCTGGGGGGTGCGTAAGATGAGGAAATCGGTCACCATTGAAAAGAGAGGCGTCACAAAAAAAGAGATCCTGGACTGGTTTTTGGTGCGCAACTCAGGTGAAAAAACTGCAGGGGGAGTCAAAGGACCGGGCTGGCAGGTGGAGTTTGTTGAGGAAAATCAAAAAATGCTCGGCCCGATGCATTTTCCCGTTGTGATTCTCAAAATAGAGGCGGAGCAGGAGGTGTTCAGCGATCTGCTTCACCGGTTCAGGGTTCATTTCCTCCGGGGTGGAGCCTGAGAAAGGTTTTCAATTCAAAATCTCCCCGAAATTGGTGACGAACAAGGATTATCTGCCGGATCCTTTCAAACAGAAATGCAGCCATATTCATGGTTTGAGCACAATTTGCCTTTCCTTTTTCGTTAAATATCGCGAGAAGCTGTAAAATAGACCAGAAAGCTGGCAATCTTTTCATGGATTCCGGTGGTCGGGTGAAGCAGTCTGTTCTGGAGGTGTCCCATGCTCGATGAAAAAGGAAAAGATCCGGTTCTCGGGGAACTGCTGGACGTAAAAAACCTCGTGGCTGCTGCGGACATTTACGAGAGGAAAAGGGTTATTCCTGATCAAAGAGGAGTATATGCCTGGTTTTTCGAGCCTCACAAACTCGGCATCCGGAGCGGGCATTACGAACACCTGCTGGACGGTAAAGCGCTTTTGTACGTTGGTGTGGTTCCCAGTACCTGGTACAGCAAACGGACTCTTCCCCGGAGGATACGGACCCACATCAGGGGGACCGCCCGGCAATCAACCCTGCGATACAGCTTGGGCGCCTGCCTGATAGAGGAACTGGCCCTTGATGTGAACCACCTCCCGGGGTTCAAGCTCAATTTTGGAGATTTTGAAAACAGACTAACGAAGTGGATATGTGAAAACGGATATGTCACCTGGTCCGTGCATGAAGAACCCTGGAAGGTGGAAAGGGACTTCGTGGCCCTCCTCAAGCCGGCGTTGAATCTCAAACATAATGAAAAACACCCATTCCACGCCATCCTGAAGAGAAGACGAAAAAAACTGCGGCAAGGCGAATAACATCCTTCACATGCTAAGACTTTTGAACCTGTGTCAACCAGACAAGAAGCCCTGTCTCACTTATGCCAACACCTGAACTCCAGAGGTATTAGGTGTTAGCTGGACGCGTTTTCCCCGTGTGCACCCCGGGTGCAAATATGAAGCTCCCTTTGGTTTCACCTTCAAAAAACGACAACCCGCCTGTTCCCGAGCAAAATGGCCAAACTCCGGCAGTTTTCAAAAGGCATGCTTTTTCGCAGGATTATTGACAAGGGTATTTGTAATCGGTATCCTTTCGGAGTCAAGTCCCAGAACTGCTGTAAATTCGGACCCGGTTACATAGTCACCGCCACG
>JBNGDE010000050.1:0-9863 GCA_049974925.1 Thermovirgaceae bacterium
GTTGAAAGTACTCGAAAAAGAATAAGAGGCGAATGCGCCCCCAAAACGGGTAAACCATCAACAAAGGTGGCGGGGAGGAAACTTCCCGTCACTTCCCGTTCAGGGATACCGGCCCTGGATAGGGTGAAAACGGAACCACCGCGGCTTTATCGTGAAAAACACCAATGAACCTATGGAGGGAACATCATGAAAAAGACTGCACGATTGAAACAGCTTGTCCAGGAGAGGAAAGCCCTTGTGTGTCCCGGCGCTCATGACGCCATATCGGCAAAGCTGATCGAAAGAACCGGTTTCAAGGCTCTTCAGGTCAGTGGCTTCGGTCTTTCGGCGACTTACCTTGGCCTTCCCGACATGGCCTTTATGTCCTTCTCGGAGGTCCTGCACTTCTCGAAAAATATCATTGACAGCGTCGATATCCCTGTCATGGTCGACGCCGATACAGGTTATGGAAACGCCGTAAACGCCATGCATGTCACTCGGGAATTCATCAAGGCCGGAGCCGCAGGAATGAACATCGAGGATCAGCTTTTCCCCAAGCGGTGCGGCCACCTTGAAGGAAAAAGCATCGTCCCCATGGAGGAAATGGTCCTGAAAATCAAGGCCTGCAGAAAGGCCGGGGATGAACTTGACCCCGATTTTGTCATCAATGCACGAACCGATGCAATAGCTGTTGCGGGAGTCGAAGAGGCCATCAGGCGGGGCAACGCCTATGCGGAAGCAGGAGCCGACCTGATTTTCGTCGAGGCCCCCAGATCGGTGGAACAGATCAGGCACGTTATCGAGTCCATTGACGCTCCGGTGAGCATCAACCTTATGGATGCCGTCGTCGGCGGCAAGACGCCCCTGATTTCCATCGATACCCTCAGAGAGCTTGGTGTCGCCCGCGTCAGCATCCCTGTGGGTACCCTTTTTGCTGCCATTAAGGGAATGTTGAATTATCTTGATGCAATAAAGGGAGACCGCATTGCTGAGGGGCGCACCGACCTTGTGGCCGATTTTGACTTTTTCAAGGAACTGGTCGGATTTCCGAAGTTTCGTGAACTCGAAAGGGAGTATCTCCCTGATTTCATTCCCGAATAAAAAGACCTTTCGAAGTGCTATGAAATTTTTTTTGGATGGGCGAGGAGAAGGAAATAGCGGAAAAGCACATTCCGGGTCTCTTCCATTGACAAGGAAGCGAATTTTCTTTACTGTTTTGAATAGTCGATCGAAATTTATCGACGTATTCTTATTCGGGAGGCAATATCTGAAATGCAGGGAACAGTGAAATGGTTCAACGAGGCAAAGGGTTATGGGTTCATCACGACTGACGAAGGCAACGACGTGTTCGTTCACTTCAGCGCCATCCAGATGGAAGGTTTCAAGACGCTGAGTGAAGGCCAGAGAGTCGAGTTTGACGTGGTGCAGGGAGACAAGGGACCCCAGGCTGCAAACGTGGAAAAGGCCTAACTGGTCGATTACGATAAACCAGAAGCAGTCAAAGGAAAAAGGGCGGCATCCGGAAAGCGGGTGCCGCCTTTTTGAATGCTCAGGAGCCGAGAGTCCGGTATACACAGTCCAGCAGACTGCCATCCCGGTATTCTACGATGGCGACGACTTGGTCCGTGTCCATTTCCGGTGACTCGGGGCGGCCGGCGAGTTTCTCGACTTCCTCTTTGAGCCGGCCGATATCCTTGACGGGCAGTCCGGCCTTCAGGGCTTTCTCGAGAAGATCCTCCCGCTTCGGGTGAATGCAGATTCCCCGCTCGGTGACGAGGGCGTCGACGGTTTCACCGGGTGTCACCATGGTCTGGACGGCATCCTTGATGGTCGGTACTCCGCCCCTGAAGGAAGGCGCCAGGATCACCGAGAGCTTCGCCCCGGCCGCTGTATCGCAGTGACCTCCGGACGCCCCCCGCAGAACACCGTCATGTCCGGTCAGGACGTTGACGTTGAAGTCGGTATCCACGTCCAGGGCTGCCAGGCAGACCACATCGAGGTCGTTCACAAGACACCCCTTCGTAAAGGGGTTCGCATACAGCGAGGCGTCGACTTCCACGTGCCTGGGATTTTCAAGGAGCGATCCGGTTACGTTGGCGTCGAAACTCTGGACGTCGAAAAGCACGTCGAAAAGTCCTTCTTCAAGAAGCTCTACCATGTATCCGCCGATTCCGCCGAGCCCGAAGCTGCCCTTGATGCCCTTGTCTGACATGTAGTCCCTGAGGAAAGAGGCCACGGCAAGGCTCGCCCCGCCGACTCCGACCTGGAAAGAAAAACCCTGGTCGATCAGCCCCGATGCGGCGATCAGATCGAAGGCGTTTCGGGCGATCTTCAGGTCAACGGGGTTCCGGGTTATTCGAGCCGCGCCCGTGGCTATTTTCGCTGGGTCGCCGATATGATCGGTGATCACGACCTGATCGACCAGGTTCTGGCTTATGGACACTTTCGGGGCCAGGGGGAACGGGACGGGGTCGTCCGTCAGGGCGATCACATGGGCCGCATACCGGGCGTCGACCATGGCATAGCCGAGGGATCCGCAGGCCGAACGGCCCATGCAGCCGGTGATGTTGCCCTTCTCGTCACAGGCCGGGGCGGCGATAAAGGCCACGTCAACGGGGAGCGACCCTTCTTCGATGGCCCGGGCCCGGCCTCCGTGGCTCCTGATGATGACGGGCACGTCCAGTTCCCCTCGTGAGACGGCGGCTCCGAGTTCCCCCCTGAGCCCCGAGGTGCTGATTTTGGTCACAACGCGTTGCCTGATAAACCTGACGACACACTCATGGGCGTCGGTGAGTGAACTCGGCGCAAGAGTCAGGCCTTTGATGCCCATTTCGGCGATGGTTTCGAGTACCAGGGGAAGCACGGCGTCTCCGTTTCGGAGGTGGTGATGGAAGGAGATGGTCATGCCGTCCTGCAGTCCGGAGCGTTCGATGGCTTTCCGGAGATCCCTGGTGACCTTGGCGGACCCGGGGCATGCGGCCTTCATGGGGGGACACTGTCTCGGGCGGGCCCGTTGTGTTTCGATCATGCTGAAGGGGCCTTCATAGGGTCGGAAGCCCCCCCAGCCGGGAATGGACAGGGGCACCAGGCGCCCTTTGGCATTGGCATGCATGGTCATGAAGTTTCACCCCTTTGCACTTGATCCTCGTAGAGGGCGGCGAGCCGCAGGAGATGACGGGCCCGTTCAATGACCGGGGCGTCCACCATACGGCCGTCAACGGAAAATACGCCGCGGCCCTGGGATTCGGCTTCACATGCGGAATCCACGATTCGCCGTGCCCTTGATACTTGGGCGGGATCAGGCCTGTAAGCCTCATGGATGACATGGATCTGCGACGGGTGAATGGCGGCCTTTCCGGCGAAACCGAGCTCCGCCGCGAGGCGTGCCTCCTCCAAAAGGCCGTTCGTGTCGTTGATGTCGGTCCAGACGGTGTCGAAGGCGTTTTTCCCGGCCGCCCGGGCGGCGGTCACGACTTTTGACCGCGCATAGAGAAGTTCCCGCCCGTGGGACGTCTTCTGAACGCCGAGGTCGGCAAGAAGATCCTGTCCCCCCAGGGTAAGCGCCTCGATCCTGGTTCCGGCAGAGGCGATTTTGAAGGCGTTTTCCACTCCGAGGGCCGTCTCAATCATGGCATGGATCTTGACTGAACCTTGCGAAATACCCGACGCGTCTTCCAGGGCAGAAATGATCTTTTCCGCTTTTTCAATATCTCCTGGAACCTCGCATTTCGGTATCCGCAGAGCTGCAGGCTTCTTTGGGACAATGGCCCTGAGGTCGTCCTCGAAAGAGGGCGTTCCGGCGCCGTTAATCCTGACAGAGACGAAGACGTTTCCGAAATCAAGCACCTCGAGGAAAGCCGCCACCAGTTTCCGGGCGGCATCTTTTTCCCGGATGGAGACGGAATCCTCAAGGTCCAGAGCCACCGCATCAGCCCCGAAAACGGGACTGTGCTGGATCATGCCCGGGCTGTTCCCGGGAATATACAGCACCGTGCGAAGGACTTTGCCCATGGAAGCCGTCACCTCCCCTGCAGAAACCGTTCGATGGCGGTTTCCAGGCGTGCCCTCAGGGTGACCTCGAGGGCGCCGTTGTCCTGTACCGAAACGGCAACGGACTCCAGACCGTGAAGACCAAGCAACTCCATCGCGATAGCTTTCGTGCGGTCCCGGAAGAGTGCGGCCTTTCCGCCCCGGTAGTCAAGTCGAAGCGTTTCCGAGGCTGAGAGGGTGACGAGACAGTCAGAGGACTCTAGAGTCCCGCACTGGACCGTCCCGTTCGAAGGTACCGTGTTTTCAGGCATGACATCACTTCCCTGTCCAATATTCAAAGAGTAGGTCTGGATTGAAATGGGCTTCTCAGCCTGCCTGTTTTCTGATGTTTTGGCAGAGAGCCTGTGCGAAGCCGGAACAGGAAACTTCCTTTGCTTCATCCATCTGTCTTGCCAGGTCATAGGTGACGGTCCCGGAACGGATGATATCCTCCATTGCAGTGAGCGCCAGTCCGGCCGCTTCTTCCCACCCGAGGTGTTCAAGCATCATGACAGCCGAAAGGATCAGCGATCCGGGGTTGACCTTGTCCAGGCCGGCGTATTTCGGGGCCGTTCCGTGGGTGGCCTCAAAAAAGGCGATATCGTCGTTCATGTTGGCTCCCGGAGCCAGCCCGAGCCCGCCTACGGCAGCCGCAAGGGCGTCCGAGAGGTAATCGCCGTTGAGATTCGGGGTGACAATGACATCATATTCGCCGGGCCGCAACAGAATCTGCTGGAACATGGTGTCGGCGATGCGATCCTTGATCAGGATCCTTCCCTTGGATGCCCGGCCGCCGGCGACATTGTCCTCGGTTACGGTGAAATCACCAAATTCCGAGGCGGCCGTTTCATAGCACCATTTTCTGAACGCGCCTTCGGTGAACTTCATGATGTTTCCCTTGTGAACGATGGTGATGCTTTTTTGGTCCTTTTGCCGCGCGTATTTCAAGGCCATGCGCATCAGTCGTTTCGATGCATGCTCAGACATGGGTTTGACGCCGATTCCGGAACCGGGTCGAATCGTCGTGCCCATTTCTTTGGCCAGAAAGTCAATGACCCTTTGAGCTTCCGGGGAGCCGGCCTCCCACTCTATCCCGGCATACACATCCTCCGTATTCTCGCGGAAGACGGTTATGTCGATGTTTTCAGGGTGTTTCAACGGCGCGGGCACACCGCTGAAGTATCGTACGGGCCGGACGCAGGCAAAAAGGTCGAGACCTTGGCGGATTGCGACGTTCAGGCTTCGGATGCCGCCCCCCACGGGAGTCGTCAGGGGCCCCTTGATGGCGATCTTGAAAAAACGAACAGCATCGAGGGTATCCTCAGGGAGCCACTCACCCCAGGAGTGAAAGCTTTTTTCACCTGCGAAGATTTCCCACCAGACGAGCCGTTTTTTCCCGCCATAGGCGACGTCCACTGATTCATTGATGACGCTTTGCATGGCTTTGGTGACTTCGGGTCCCACCCCGTCTCCCTCGATGAAAGGGATGACAGGATTTTCAGGCACCTCAAACCCTTTTTCGTTTCGGTGGATTGGTTCGCCCTCGTCGGGAGGAGTGAATCTACGAAGTTTCAATCCTTCAAATCGGGACATTTGCATCAACTTCTTTCAATGCCGGTTCTTGCGGCGGCTTTTGATGTAACTGAGTCGCCCGCCTGCACGGATGATTTGCAGGTCCTCTTCGGTCACAGGGGAACGGACCGAAATCGATCGACTCCGGGTTTCGTTGACAATTCCCACCAGGCTTCCTTCAGCAAGAGCACGGGTCTCGAAGGAAAGCCGGTCGCCTTGGCTGATTGAGTCGTAATCTTCAGGGTTTTCAAAGACGAGGGGCAGAATGCCGAAATTTACAAGGTTGGCCAGGTGGATCCTGGCGAAACTCTTTACTATAATAGCCGTCACTCCAAGGTAGCGGGGCGCGATTGCGGCATGTTCGCGGCTTGAGCCCTGCCCGTAGTTTTCCCCGCCTATGATGAATCCACCGCCTTTTTCAAGAGCTCTGTCGGCGAAGGTCCGGTCCAGGATCTCGAAGGTGTGCTTCGATATCTCGGGAATATTCGAACGTAATGGAAGGATGCTGGAGCCGCCCGGGATGATGTGATCCGTGGTGATGTGATCTTCGACCTTGAGGAGGACCTCTCCCTCGAGTTTTTCAGGCAGGGGCGACATTTCGGGGAGTGCGGCGATGTTCGGCCCTCTTCGTATGCTGACTTTTTCCGGTTCGGCGGAGGGGGCCAGGAGCATGCTGTCATCGATCAGGAACTGTTCGGGCATCTCGAAAACCAGCGGTTCGATGCCCAGGGACCTTGGATCGGTAATTTCCCCTGTAATGGCCGAGGCGGCGGCGACCTCCGGGCTCACGAGATAGACTTTCCCTGATGCATGTCCGCAGCGGCCTAGAAAGTTCCTGTTGATTGTCCTGAGGGAGACGCCGTTGGTCGGTGGCGCGAAACCCATCCCGATACAGGCGCCGCAACTGGATTCAAGTATCCTGACGCCTGAGGCGATTAACCCGTCCAGGGCTCCCATAGAGGCACTCTCAAGGAGAATCTGGCGGCTTCCCGGCGAGATGCCGGCATCAACGCGGGGATGGACCGTCCTGCCCGCCAGAATGTGATGTACGGCCATGATGTCCCGGAGGGAAGAATTGGTGCAGGATCCGAACATTACCTGGTCGACGGGCGTCCCCTCTATTTCGGAAACGGGGACCACGTTGTCGGGCTGAAAAGGCTTCGCTACCAGGGGCTCGATTTCGGAGAGATCTATTTCGATGACATCATCGTAGGAGGCATCGAGATCAGCTTCGATGGGGGTCCACTGGTATTCTCTGGCTTGGGCCCTGAGCCATCTTCGTGTTACTTCGTCGCTCGGGAAAATGGATGTGGTGGCCCCGGTCTCGGCTCCCATATTCGTTATGGTGGCACGCTCCGGAACGTCCAGGCTCGCCACTGCCTGGCCGGCGTATTCCAGAACCTTTCCGACGCCGCCCTTGACGGAAATCCTTCGGAGGATTTCAAGGATCACGTCCTTTGCCGAGACAAATGGCTTGAGCCGTCCCGTCAGATGCACCCTGACAACTTCAGGCATTGTGATGGTGAAGGGTTCGCCGGCCATGGCCAGGGCAACATCCAGTCCGCCTGCGCCTATGGCAATCATGCCCACTCCTCCAGCGGTGGGCGTGTGGGAGTCACTGCCTATAAGCGTTTCCCCGGGCCTGGCGAAACGTTCGAGATGGACTTGATGACAGATGCCGTTGCCGGGCCGGGAGAAGATTATGCCGTACCGGGTTGCGAAGTCCTGGATAAACCGGTGGTCATCGGGGTTCTTGTAATCCCCCTGAATCATGTTGTGATCCACGTAGCTGACGGACAGTTCCGTCTGGACCCTGGGGATCCCGATGGCTTCAAACTCGAGACATGCCATTGTCCCGGTGGCATCCTGGGTCAGCGTCTGGTCCATGCGAAGGGCCACGCGCTCTCCCTTTTTCATGGAACCTTCCACGAGATGTTCTTTCAGGATTTTTTCAAATACACTCAGTCCCATTTGCAATCATCCTTACTTTTCGCCGACGCAGGCCGAAGCAAAGGCTCTTGCCGGTTCAGCTCCGCCGGGCGGCTTTTCGCTCCTTGTAAATGGAAAAGATGATCGACAAGAGCGCCAAAAGGAGCAAGGTCAAAGAAATCGGTTTTTGCACGAAAAAGAGGACATCATTGCCGGAAATGGTCATGGCGTTTCTGAACGCCTGTTCCGTGGTCCCTCCCAGAATGAGGGCCAGGACAAGGGGCGGTATAGGGATGTCAAGCTTCCAGAAGACATATCCCGCCAGCCCGAAGATGGTTACCAAAATGAAGTCAAAGGCGCTGTAATTGAGAAAGTAGGTTCCCATAAAGGCCATGCCCAGGATCAACGGCAGCATGAGGCGCTGCGGAACCCGCAGGAGCTGGACCAGCGGAACTGCGAGGGGCAGGTTGATCAGGACAAGCAGGATATTCCCGAGAAGCATTGAGGCGATGACTCCCCAGGCGATTTCCGGGTGCATCTGGAAGAGGATGGGGCCCGGGCGTACGCCGAGCATCATGAGTGCTCCGAGCATGACCGCAGTTGTCCCGCTTCCCGGTATGCCGAGGGTCAAAAGCGGGACAAGAGCTCCGCAGGAAGAGGCGTTGTTCGCGGCTTCCGGTGCAGCCAGTCCTTCGATGGCTCCTTTACCAAATTTCTCTGGATTCTTGTTCAGTGTTTTCTCCAGTGCATAAGAGACAAAAGTCGCTATAGTTCCGCCCATTCCGGGCAGGACGCCGATCACGAAGCCGAGTGGTGAACTCCGAAGGATCGGGAGGATGGTCTTTTTGAAATCCTTCCAGGGGACCCAGACCTTGCCGATCGATTTGGAGTCGACGCTGAAACGGGCATCGAGGTTTTTGTAGTTTTTAAAGACTTCAGCAACAGCGTAGAGTCCGATCATGGCGACGAGAAAATCGATGCCGTCCTGCAATTCAGAAACGAAGGTGTATCGCATCATGCCCGAAAGAGGGTCGATCCCGATGGTGCTGAGCATGAACCCTATGGCCATGGAGATGAAGCCCTTGAGCATACTTCCCTGGGACAGGGTGACCGTTGCGGTGAGGGCAAAAAGCATGAGAGAGAACATCTCGGCCGGGCCGAATTTCAGTGCGGCGTTTGCGACGGGAAGGGCGAGGAAAATCAAAAAAACCATTCCCATGGCACCGCCGATGAAAGAGGCGATGGCTGAGATTGCGAGGGCTTTGCCGGCCTCGCCGTTTTTTGTCATGGGGTAGCCGTCAAAACAAGAGACGATTGCCGATGCGTCGCCAGGGGTGTTGATCATGATCGACGCCCTGGAACCGCCGAACATAGCGCCGTAATAAATGGCGGCCATGGTAATCAGTGCCGTCGTCGGGTTCATCCCATAGCTTATGGGAATCAGGATGGCGACTCCCGTCGCCGGTCCGAGGCCTGGTAGCATGCCGATAATCGTGCCGAGGAGGCCCCCGATGAAGACCCAGGTGATGTTGACGACGGTAAGGGCCTCGTTGAGTCCGATTCCGAGATTCTGTATGATCGTTTCCATCTTCAGCAGCCTCCTTGCCTAAAAGGGCAGGAAAGAAAGCCAGCCCCTTGGCAGGCTCAATCCAAGCATGATGGCAAAGACGGTATAAGTGACCACGGGAAACAAAATCGATATCAACGTGTTTTCGATCCAGTGTCTGCCGTTGATCAGCCATGTAATGGCGAACATGAAGAGCATGGTGGTGATGACATACCCGGCGATTCGCAGCGTAAACCCGTAGATGATGCCCAGGATTATCGTTATGACGATCTTCGTATAAATCTGTTTTTCAGCCCGGAATGCCCAGTCAAAGGGTGTGCGTTCTTCTTTAGCGATTTTGAGCTCTCTCAGAAAAAGCAACACGCCGCACACCACGGCAACGGTCCCTACCAGGATCGGAAACATTTTCGGGCCGATCTTGTCGCCGATGGCTGCACGGGGGATTTGCAGCGCCATAAACAGATAGACCGAGCCGATGATGACGGCGATCAAGCCGGAAATCTGGTTTTTCGTCATGGGAGAATCCTCCTTGGAAAACGCGACGGGGCAATATCTAATATCTTTCGCCCCGTCGCGACCGGTGCGTTTCAATAGGTGGAAACGTTACTATTTCTTGATCAGGTCCACCTGTTCAAGCAGTTCCCTGATCTCCTCTTCCTGTTCAGCGAGATATTCCTTGTATTCCTCGTGGGGCTGATAGAACTGGTCCCAGCCAAGGTTTTCAAGGGACTTCTTCCAGGTTTCACTGGCCACCATCTTGTCCATGGCTTCCTTCCAGAAGGCGAGC
>JBNGDE010000051.1:0-9841 GCA_049974925.1 Thermovirgaceae bacterium
CCGGAGGAAATGTTCCAACGCGTCGCTGAAGCCGTTGCGAAAGCCGAAGGGGCCGGATCCGACGGATCCCTGACGGCGGCCTTCCGGGACATGATGGAGCGCCTGGACTTTCTGCCCAACAGCCCTACCCTCATGAACGCCGGACGCTCAGGCGGACAGCTTGCCGCCTGCTTCGTGCTTCCCGTTGAAGACAGCATGGAGGGCATCTTCGATGCGCTGAAATACATGGCCCTCATTCACAAGTCTGGAGGAGGTACGGGGTACAACTTCAGCAAGCTCCGCCCCGGCGGGGACATCGTCTCGAGCACCAACGGCGTGGCCTCGGGCCCGATCTCCTTCATGAGCATGTTCGACCAGGCAACGGAAGTGGTCATGCAGGGCGGCATGCGGCGGGGAGCCAACATGGGGATCCTCAACGCCGATCACCCCGACGTCTTCAATTTCATCAGGGCCAAGACGGAAGAAGGAAAGCTCAAGAACTTCAACATCTCCATAGGGGCCACGGAACCTTTCATGAAGGCGGTCACAAACGATGATGACTGGGACCTGGTAAACCCCCGGGACGGGGAGATCATCAAGTCCGTGAAGGCGAAAGACCTCTTTGACCTCATCTGCGAAATGGCATGGAAGACGGGCGACCCGGGCATGATCTTCCTTGACAGGATCGAAAAGACGAACCCGACGCCCCACCTCGGCCGCATCGATGCGACCAACCCCTGCGTTCCGGCCGACACCTTTGTCATGACCGACTCCGGCCCACGCCTGGTCAGGGACCTCATCGGCAGGAAAGTCACCCTCATCATCGACGGAAAACCTTTCGAAACCACCGAAGAGGGTTTCTTCAGGACGGGAGAGAAACCGTTGTTTTCTGTCACAACCAGGGAAGGGTATTCCTTCCGGTCTACGGGGGACCACCCGGTTCTGCGGGTCACAAAGAAGACGCGGTACACCGTGGAAAAAGAATGGACCAATGCCTGTGACCTCAAGCCCGGGGACGAGATCATGTTGCACGACCACAGGAATTTCGCCGGCTGGGACGGCCTGTACGGAGAAAAAGAGGGCTACCTGACGGGACTTCTGGCAGGAGACGGAACACTCAAGTCCGACAAGGCCGTCCTTTCCGTTTGGCCTCATGAAAAAGCCTGCGGAGACGGGACGGAAGCCATCATGGAGCGGGCTCTCGAGGCCGCCGAGTCCATGCCCCACAGGAGTGATTTCCGGGGCTGGTGGAAGGTTTCGGGAAGAAATGAATACCGCATGAGCCTCGCATCCCTTCGGGAACTCGCCTTCTCCCTGGGCATGAAGCCCGGCGACAAGGTCATCACACCCTGTCTGGAAACCAGGACGTCCTCGCAGTTCGCCCGCGGCTTCCTGCAGGGATTCTTCGACGCCGACGGCTCCGTCCAGGGTTCCCGGCAAAAGGGCGTTTCCATCCGCCTTGCGCAAAGCGACCTCGACAGGCTGCAGGCCGTCCAGAGGATGCTCGCCCGCTTCGGAATCGCCGGCGTCATCTATGAAAACAGGCGGCCGTCGAAAACCACACAACTTCCCGACGGCAAGAACGGAACCGGATCCTACCGGACCCGGCCGCAGCATGAACTTGTCATATCCAGGGACAACGTCCGGGTCTTCGCCGAACGAATCGGCTTCTGTGACTCGGCCAAGAACGCCAGGCTCCTTTCGCTTCTGGCGGCATACAACAGGACGCCCAACCGTGAACGCTTCACGGCCACGGTGAAGTCCGTAACGCCAGCGGGGACGAAAGAGGTTTACGACGTGCAGGTTCCCGGCGTAAACGCTTTCGACGCCAACGGCGTCGTGGTTCACAACTGCGGCGAACAGCCCCTGCTTCCCTACGAGGCATGCAACCTGGGAAGCATCAACCTCTCCAACATGGTCGCCGAAAGCGGGATTGACTGGGAGAGACTTGCGGAAACGACCAGGCTGGCGGTCCGGTTCCTGGACAACGTCATCGACGTGAATGAATACCCCCTTCCCCAGATCGAGGAGACGGTCATGAAAACCCGCAAGATCGGCCTCGGGATCATGGGCTGGGCGGACCTGCTCTTTCAGCTCCGGATACCCTACGATTCGCAAGAAGCCCTCGAACTCGCCGAAAAAGTCATGTCCTTCATCAATGAAACGGGACGCGGGGAAAGCCTGGAACTTGCCAAAGTCAGGGGCCCCTACCCCGCGGACCGTGGTACGGGGCTCCGGAACGCCACCATTACGACCATCGCCCCGACGGGCTCCATCTCGATGATCGCCGACTGCTCCTCGGGCATCGAGCCCGTCTTCGCCCTGGAATTCACCAAGGAAGTCCTGGAAGGCAAACGTTTCACCTACATCAACCCCTACTACCAGCAGGCCCTGGAAGATGGGCTCGACTCCGAAACCATCGACCGGGTCTTCAAGACGGCCCACGACATTGCACCCGAGTGGCATGTCCGCATGCAGGCGGCTTTCCAGAAAGCCGTCGACAATGCCGTCAGCAAGACCATCAACCTGCCCAACAAGGCCACCGTGGACGACGTGAGGAAAGCCTACCTCCTTGCCTGGGAAACGGGATGCAAGGGCATCACCGTCTTCCGGGACGGCTGTCGCTCCGAGCAGGTGCTTTACACGGAGCGCCCTGTGCAGCAGAAGCTTCCCATCCCCCAGGGTACGGAAGGGCCCAAGCCCATCGAGCGCCCCTTCGTCCTGACGGGGAAAACGGCCAAGATCCCGACCAGTTACGGGAACCTCTACCTCACCGTCAACGAGGTCAACGGACGGCCCATCGAGGTGTTCACCACCATGGGCAAATCCGGGCATGAAACCATGGCCTTCACGGAAGCCATAGGACGGATGATTTCCCTGGCTTTACGTAGCGGGGTCAGGATCCACCACATCATCAAGCAAATGAAAGGTATCGGAGGCTCCCAGCCCGTCTGGCACGAGGACAGCGTCATCATGTCCGTGCCCGACGCCATCGCCTTCGGGCTGACACACCTGGGATACCTCGACATGGAAGAGAAGGAAGTTATGGAAAGCATGGAGGAAACGGACATGTGCCCCGTCTGCGGCGCCTCCATGACCCGCATGGAAGGCTGCATCACCTGCACCGCCTGCGGGTTCTCGAGGTGCTAGCAGGCCGCCGGCTTCGCCGGGAAATGCAAAATCCCCCTCATGAAGAACGAAACAGGGGCCGCCGGACGTCGGCCCCCTTCGTTTATCCCGCAAGTTTTCAGGCGGTTTTACCTCTTCCCGAGAACATCCCTTATCCGTCCCAGCTGGTCTTTGCAGGCGAGGCCGAAAATCAGGCTGTCCATGCTGTAGGCGATATAGCGGAACCCCTCCTCGATGCGCTGCAGGGCTTCCTCAACGGATGTCACGAAAACGCCGGCCGGCTTGCCTGCTTTTATCGTTATGGAAAGAGCTTTTGCCACGGCGTCCCTCATGTCCGGATGAGTGATCTGCCCCGGGATTCCAAGTGATTGCGAAAGATCGTAGGGGCCCACGAAGATCATGTCGACGCCCTCTGTGGCGGCGATCTCTTCAAGCCGGCCGAGACCGGCGGTATTTTCACAATGGACGATGACCATGTTCTCCCGGTTCGATTCCTCAAGGGCTTCACCGAGGGGCCTGAGTCCGTATTCAAGAGCCCTCGGTACGGCAACTCCGCGCATACCCTCGGGATGATACCGTGCTGCCTTCGCCACCATCTCGGCCGTCTGCCGGTCATTCACCTAGGGCACGTGGACCGCCTTGGCTCCCACGTCCAGAACCCTCAGGATATCCGTCGGCTTTGCCTCGGTGACACGGACCACCGGTGTCATACCCGACAATGCCGCCGCCCGGATCATATGCTGGATCGACTCGGGGTTCATCGGCCCGTGTTCCGTGTCGATCACGCAAAAATCGAAGCCCACAAGACCCATGATCTCCACCTGGTCCGGGCAGTTCAGTCCCACGAAAGGACCGACCACGACCTCCCCACGGGCAAGCTTTTCCTTCATCCTGTTCGTCATGGATACCCCTCTTTCTTTATCGGAATCCCTATTTCCCGAAGTCAAACCCTTTTTACCGGAAGAGTCAGGTCGACGCGGAACCCTCTCAGGTTAGCCAGATGGCTCGCAAGCCGCAACAAGAACTCGCTCTTGCTCAGGGCCTCTTTGGCCTGTTTTCTGTCGGAAATGTCGTGATAGATGGCGTACACCGCCGTCACTTCACCGCAGCAGCATCGACTACTATTCTAAAACCTTTCCAGAGAACCCGTTTATTCCCTATTTTCACACCTGTGTTGACTTCCCGTGTTTTTCATTTACCACCTTCTTGAGTTTACCGTCAAACATCATCGCCAGGGTCATGGCCGCAAGAGCTTTTGCCCTGGTGTTCATCGCGAGGAGGGCCTCCGGCGCAGTGGTCGCCCTGGCGAACCCCCGGGTATCGAGGTCGAAGGGCTTGTCGGTAATCGAAAGGGTTCCCACGAGTGTCTCCATAAGTTTTAAGGGAAGCATACACACCAGAAGACAACGCCTTTTGTAACACCTCTTACCGCCCCGTATCAAAACAGGAAAGCTGCCGTTCCCCGGAGAAAACCACGGACCACGACCTTGACAGGTCCCCAAAACTTGAAACAGCGAGGCGGCATCTTTTTGCCGCCCCGCTGTTTCAGAGGAGTGGGAAAAACAAGAGAAAGATACAAGGCGCTATTCGACAAGCACTACCGGTTTGATCAGGTCTTTGGGTTTGTCTTTCATAAGCATCAAAGCTTCTTCGATGTGATCGAAGCCCTTGAAGACATGGGTGACAAGCTTACCGGGATCGATACGTCCGTATACTGCAAGGTCGACCAGTTTTTCCATCCTGAGCCTTCCACCCGGACAAAGACCGCCTCTGATGTTCTTGTGCGACATGCCACATCCCCACTCAAGCCTTGGGATGGGAAGAATATCACCTTCACCAAAGTAGTTGATGTTCGAGATATTCCCGCCCGGTTTTGTCATCTTTATCGCTGACTCCAGGATATCGGGATTTCCTCCGGCGATGATGGCCGCATCAACGCCTTTCCCGTCGGTCAGTTCAAGAATCTGGTTTTCAACGGGCGCAATCTTGTAATTGATGACATCTGTGGCGCCAAAAGACCTCGCCACTTCAACGCAGATCGGACGTGTACCGACAACGATAAGACGCGAGGCACCGCGAAGCTTTGCTCCGGCCACCGCCATAAGCCCCACTGGACCGATACCAAGAACGGCCACGGTGTCCCCGAGACCTACCTCCGCAAGTTCGGCACCATGCAACCCCGTCGTCACCATGTCCGGTATCATGACCGCGGCCTCAAGGGATAACTCCTTGGGAAGTTTTGCCAGATTCATGTCTGCGTCATTAACATGGAAGAACTCTCCGAATACGCCGTCCTTGATGTTAGAGAACTTCCATCCCGCAAGAAGGCCGCCCGAATGCTGATGATATCCTCGCTGGGCGTCAAGGGTCCTCCAGTCCGGCGTTATGGCCGGGACAACGACTCTGTCACCAGGAGCAAAATCCCTGACCTCACTCCCGACTTCGACAACTTCACCCACGGCCTCGTGGCCGAGAATCATATCGTTTCGGTCACCTATGGCGCCTTCGAATACCGTATGGATGTCCGACGTACAAGGAGCTACAGCCAGTGGCCTGACAATGGCATCAAAGGGGCCGGCCTCGGGTTTTTCTTTTTCTATCCACCCGACCTTTCCGATTCCAAGCATTGCAAAACCTTTAATGTTTTCCACCTCCTGCAGTATCGTGCGGCTGATGTTAGGTGCTACATCTAAAATGGCTTGCGAACAGATTCACTATAATACGGGTAGGCTTGTAAGTCAATTCACTATAACGATTTTGGGAACAACCTGAGGAGAAACATCGGAATTTTTGGATAGAGCTCCAATATTTCCGAATCTTTCGTCAAAAATACTTTTTAGAGACAAGCGGCAGGGCAGGAAGGGTTTTCGACCTTCCAGAATCAGCCTGCAGGAAGCGGCTATTCACCCTTTTGTCGACAGGCTGCTACAATAAGCTGAAATACGGATCATACATCAACCGACCCACGTGAACAGAACCAGGGGGTCCGGTACAAGAAGGAGTTTCACAAGTGTCACCAATCGTTTTCGCCTTAGGCATTACCGCCCTGGCCGGCCTGGCGACAGGATTTGGAAGCGCCATCGCCTTTTTCGCCAAAAGGACAAATTATCGCTTTCTTTCCATCTCGACGGGGTTTTCCGCAGGGGTCATGCTTTACGTGTCCTTCGTGGAGATTTTCTACAAAGGCCTTGATGCCTTTATCGAAGCCTACGGAGACTACTGGGGCCACTGGGTCAACGCGGCGTCCTTTTTCGGGGGGATGCTAGTTATAGGGCTCATCGATAATTTCGTGCCGGAAGCCGAAAACCCGCACACCGTGTTCCCCGAGAAAATAACGACACCCCTTCACGACGAATCCATCGCCATCAGGTGCGGGTATCCCCCGCCGGTAAAAGGGGAAAAGGAAGATATCCCACAATCAAAAGACCTGATGAAGGACGACCACGAAAAACTACTCCGGATGGGCCTTTTCACCGCCCTGGCCATCGGGATCCACAACTTCCCGGAAGGGCTTGCCACCTTTCTGGCGGCACTCCAGGACCCGGGGTTGGGCATAGCTATTGCCGTGGCCATCGCCCTTCACAACATCCCCGAGGGGATCAGCGTTTCGGTACCCATCTATTACGCCACGGGGAGCCGGTCCAAGGCCTTTATCTATTCCTGGCTGAGCGGCCTGGCCGAACCCGTCGGGGCCGTGATAGCCTACGGGCTCATTTTCTTTTTTCTGGGGCATGGAAATATCATGCCCCCGCAGATCATGGGGATCATGTTCGCCGGAGTCGCCGGTATCATGGTCTATATCAGCATCGACGAGCTCATTCCCACGAGCCAGGCATACGGGAAAGGCCATGACAGCCTCCTCGGTCTCATCGGAGGGATGGTTGTCATGGCCCTGAGTTTGCTTCTGATGAAATGAAGCGGGTTTATTTCTCTTCTTTCAATACTTTGTCAAAGGTCACCCTGTCCTTGTACTCCTCCTTTTTCCCACGGTTCCACTGGGAAAGAGGCGACAGAAAGCCCACCACCCTGGAATAGACCTCGCACCTGGTGCGTCCTTTGGTTTTTTCATCCTGCATTGCCCTACCCTCCTTTGGGAAGCTTCAAACCGGTTCAGTCTCGGATCTCAACGATTTTCGCAAAGGATCCCATGATTCTACGGAATTTCTCAAGTTCTTGCGGCGGATAGCCCTTTCGATCCTGAAACTCCGCGGACAAGACCTTCCCGGATCTGAAATTCTGCAAGGCATACCGCCCGGCAAGTCCGCCACATGCGATCATCTCGCCGATAGCAAAAAGCTCCGCCTCCCCGACCAGATCCGGTACGACTGTCGTCCGAAACTCGTATTCCACACCCGATTCCTTGATGATACCGACGCTTTCGGCGATCACCCCGCCATCTCCGTCAAATCCCAGTTCGCGGTCATAGTTCTCCTTTGTTGTTTTCACATCCATGGCAACAAAGTCGAGAACCCTTTCTTCAAGCAAGGCCTTCAAGGTTTGCGGCCGCGTTCCGTTCGTGTCGAGCTTGACGAAAAATCCCAGGTCACGGACTTTTCCTGCGAATTCCACCAGGTCCGGCTGGATCGTGGGTTCACCTCCCGTGATACAGACCCCGTCAAGCAGCCCCCGCCGAGACTGCAGGAAAGAAAAGAAATCCTCTTCAGCCAGCAGGTCATGTCCGTCGGAATCACAGGGAATGAGCTCCGGATTGTGACAATAGGGACAACGGAGATTGCACCCCCGGGTAAAGACGGTGCAGGCGATCTTTTCGGGAAAGTCGATCAGCGTAGTCTTCTGCAACCCCGCGAGTTTCACGACGAGACCTCCTCCTGTTCAACCTCCTGCTTCCAGGCGGCCTCCCTGTCGCAAATAGGGCAAAATTCGTGCTCTCCGGGGATGTAACCGTGAATCGGGCAGATACTGAATGTCGGGGTTATGGTGTAATAGGGGATCTCGAAGCGCTCGGCAATCCGCCTGACGAGCCTTTTGGTGCTCTCCCCCGAAGGCATCCGTTCGCCCAAAAAACAGTGAAAGACCGTCCCGCCCGTGTAGAGGGTCTGGAGCTTGTTCTGAAGCTCCAGCGCCTCGAAGAGGTCATCGGTGCATCCCACGGGAAGCTGCGACGAGTTGGTGTAATAGGGGTCGGCCCCGAGCTCGCGAACGGCCGATTCGTTGGCACAGACAATCCTGTCGCCGAAAAGGTCCTTGTCGGCTCTTGCGAAACGGTAAGTCGTCCCCTCCGCCGGCGTAGCCTCGAGGTTGTAGAGATTTCCCGTCTCTTCCTGGAAATCGGCCAGCTTCTCACGCATGGCCGTCATGACGTGCTCCGTGAAGGCAACTCCTTCGGCGTCGGTGAGGTCCCTGCCGAGAAAATTGAGGACCGCCTCGTTCATCCCGTTCAGGCCGATGGTGTTGAAATGATTGTTCCAGTACCGGCCCGAGGCTTCTTTTACATTCCGGAGGTAAAAACGGGAATAGGGATACAGGCCGTGTTCGGTAAACCGTTCCAGGACCTTGCGCTTCGTTTCGAGGCTTTCTTTCGCCAGTTCCATGAGTGTAAAGACCCTGTCGAGAAAATCCTCCTCGCTCGTTGCCAGAAACCCGATCCGGGCCATGTTCAGTGTCACCACGCCGATGGAGCCCGTCATGGGGTTGGATCCGAAAAGCCCGCCGCCGCGCTTGCGGAGTTCCCTGTTGTCCAGGCGGAGCCTGCAGCACATGCTCCTGGCGTCGCCGGGGTCCATGTCGGAGTTGATGAAGTTGGAGAAATAAGGGATGCCGTACCTTGCAGTCATCTCCCAAAGGGGTTCCAGGGTCTTTTTCTCCCAGTCGAAATCGGAGGTGATGTTATAAGTCGGGATGGGGAAGGGGAAAACCTTGCCCGAAACGTCACCTTCGAGCATGACCTCCGCGAATGCCCGGTTGATCATATCCATTTCTTCCTGGAATTCACCGTAGGTTTTCTCCTGAAGCTTTCCGCCGACAATTGCGGGCTGGCCGGCCATCACCCGGGGAGCGACCAGGTCCATGGTGATGTTCGTAAAGGGCGTCTGGAAACCCACCCTTGTCGGGACATTCAGGTTGAAAATGAATTCCTGGAGCGCCTGCTTGACCTCCTTGTACGAGAGGCCGTCGTAGTATACGAAGGGGGCCAGACAGGTGTCGAAGTTGGCAAAAGCCTGTGCCCCGGCAGCCTCGCCCTGCATGGTGTAAAAGAAGTTCGCCATCTGCCCCAGGGCGGTCCTGAAGTGCCTGGCGGGACCACTTCCGATCTTGGTGGCCACCCCGGTAAAGCCCTGCATGAGCAGGTCCTGCAAATCCCATCCACAGCAGTAAACCGAGAGGTTGTTCAGGTCGTGAATGTGAAAATCCCCCGAAACGTGGCGTTCCCGGACCGCAGGCGAATAGATCTCGTTCAGCCAGTACTGGGCCGTCACCTCCGAGGCGATATAGTTGTTGAGTCCCTGGAGGGAAAAGCTCATGTTGCTGTTTTCGTTGACCTTCCAGTCCATCTTCTGGAGATAGGAATCCACCATCCGTGTGGCGTTGGCCAGAAGCTTTCCCGTCTCCCTGAGCTTGGCGTGCTGCTCCCGGTACAGGATATAGGCCTTGGCGATTTCGGCATAGCCCTTCTCGATGAGGACCTTTTCAATCAGATCCTGTACCTGCTCCACCGTGGGGTGACCTTTCTCTCCATAGAAAATCTCGAGGAAGGACAAGACCGCACCGGTAA
>JBNGDE010000052.1:0-9832 GCA_049974925.1 Thermovirgaceae bacterium
CTATCGTCCCAATGTTCAAGTGAGGCTTCGATCTGTCAAAATGTGCCTTCGCCATCTTTCATTCCCTCCCTGATAACATTTCTTATTGATCTTTTTTGCTGTTTTCTAACGGTTCAGCAGTTGTTCCGCCAATGTCTGTGGAACTTCCTCATAATGAGAGAATTGCATTGAATAGGACGCCCTTCCGGATGTCTTGCTTCTCAAATCGGTGGCATAACCGAACATCTCCGAAAGTGGCACGCGGGCATTGACGATTCTCGTGTTCCCACGCATTTCCATTCCCTCGACGTGCCCCCGCCTTCCGGACAGGTCACCCATGACATCGCCGAGATAATCTTCCGGGGTCACGACTTCGACATGCATGATCGGCTCCATGAGAACCGGATCCGCCCGTTTCATGGCCTCCTTGAACGCCATCGAGGCGGCGATCTTGAAAGCCATTTCCGAACTGTCGACCTCGTGGAAGCTTCCGTCGACGAGAGTCGCCTTGATGCCTATCACCGGGTACCCTCCGAGGATACCCGTACCGATGGCTTCCTCCAATCCTTTCTGTACGGCGGGAATGAATTCCTTCGGTATCGCCCCGCCGACGATCTTGTTGTCAAATTCGAAACCTTTTCCGTCCGGGAGAGGTTCCAGTTCCAGAACCACGTGACCGTATTGTCCCCGTCCCCCTGACTGTCGAACGAACCTGCCTTCCGCTGAAGCAGGTTTCTTGATCGCCTCGCGGTAAGCCACCTGGGGCCTCCCGACTTTGACGTCCACGCCGTACTCCCGCTTGAGGCGATCAACAATGATCTCCAGGTGGAGCTCACCCATGCCCGAAATGACGGTCTGCCCTGTCTCTTCGTCGGTCTTCACCCTGAAGGTGGGGTCTTCCTCTGCAAGCCCGGTGAGGCCCTTCGAAAGCTTGACCTGGTCGGCCTTGCTCATGGGTTCCACCGACAGGGAGATGACTGGTTCAGGGAAAGCCAGCGTCTCGAGAATAACCGGTTTCCTTTCGCTGCAAAGGGTGTCCCCTGTTTTCGTCGCCTTGAGCCCTGGAAACGCCACGATCATACCGGTCTCCGCCAGTTCCAGTTCTTCCCTCTTGTTGGCATGCATTCTCAGGATACGTCCGACCCGCTCCCTGCCACGGGTTGTCGTATTCAGGAGGCTCTCGCCGCTGTGGACGGTTCCCGAATAGATACGGCAGTATACGAGCCGCCCCACGAAGGGATCGACGACAATCTTGAAGGCAAGGGCAGCAAAGGACTCGTCTGCATCGGGCTTGAGCGTTACCGTCTCCCCTGAATCCGGGTGAATCCCCTTGACGGGCGGCAGGTCGAGTGGGCTCGGCAGGTATTCCACCACGGCATCAAGCAACGGCTGGACTCCCTTGTTCTTGAAGGCCGACCCGCAGGTCACAGGGAAAATGTTAAGATTTATCGTGTTCTCCCTGATCGCGCGGCGGAGCATTTCCTCGGGAACGGCCTCCCCGTCCAGGAAAAGGACCATGATTTCCTCGTCAAAATCCGCAAGGGTTTCCACCAGGACTTCCCTGGCAAACTGCGCGTCTTCGAGAAGTTCCGGCGGAATGTCCACCTCTTTCGGCTGGGATCCGAGCTCGTCATGATAAACAATCGCCTTGAATTTCACAAGGTCCACGACACCTCTGAAACTGTCCTCAACGCCGATGGGGATCTGGATCGGTACGGCCCTGGCACCGAGTTTGTCTTTCATCTGGGAGACAACCGAGGCAAAATCGGCTCCCACCCGATCCATCTTGTTCACAAAGGCGATTCTCGGGACGTGATACTTGTCCGCCTGACGCCAGACTGTTTCCGACTGGGGTTCCACACCCCCGACAGCACAGAAAACCGCAACGGCTCCGTCAAGAACCCTCATGGAGCGTTCAACCTCCACGGTAAAGTCCACGTGGCCGGGTGTATCAATAATATTTATCTGATGATTCCGCCAGAAACAGGTCGTCGCCGCGGAGGTTATGGTGATGCCCCGCTCGCGTTCCTGCTCCATCCAGTCCATGGTGGCGGCGCCTTCATGGACCTCGCCCATCTTGTGCTTGCGGCCGGTATAGAACAGGATGCGCTCTGTGGTCGTCGTCTTCCCGGCATCGATATGAGCGGCAATCCCGATGTTTCGTATGTTTTTCAGATTAAATTCAGACACGTCAACTCACCACCCCGCCGGGCAGACTTTCCGCAGTTGTCCTCCGGCACATCCGTTCCACCCGGGCTACCAGCGATAATGCGCAAAGGCCCTGTTCGCTTCGGCCATCCTGTGGGTGTCTTCCTTCTTCTTTATGGTGCTGCCTTCGCCCTTGTAGGCATCGACAAGCTCCCGCGCAAGTCTCTCCGTCATGGGCATGCCGGACCGACCCCGCGCGTACTGAAGGATCCATCTTGTCGCCAGCGCCTGCGCCCTTGCCGGCTGGACCTCGACAGGAACCTGGTACGTCGCCCCCCCGACACGTCTCGGGCGGACCTCGACGACAGGCCGGGCATTTTCCATGGCTTTTTCGAAGACATCCACGGGGTCCGTGTTCAATCGCTTTGCCGCCAGATCAAGGGCATCGTAAATGATCCGCTCGGCAAGGCTTTTTTTTCCGTCCTTCATGATGGAATTGACAAACCGCGCAACTTCAGGGCTTCCGTATTTCGGGTCCGGCTGTACTTCCCGTTTCCGGACATGTCCTTTCCTTGGCATTTATCCAGCAGCCTCCTTCGGTTATTTGGGCCGGCGTGCGCCGTACTTGGACCGGCTCTGTCGCCTGCCCTCGACCCCGCCACAGTCGAGCGTTCCCCGCACGATATGGTACCGGACACCGGGCAAGTCCTTGACACGGCCTCCCCTGACGAGGACGACGGAGTGCTCCTGCAGGTTGTGCCCCACACCCGGAATATATGAAGTGACCTCGATACCGTTGGTCAATCGTACCCTTGCGACCTTCCTCAAGGCCGAGTTCGGCTTTTTCGGGGTTACCGTGTACACCCTCGTGCAAACACCTCTTCTCATGGGATTCCGTTGGAGCGCAGGTGCACTTGAACGCTCCTGCTTCTCGAAACGGCCCTTCCTGATTAACTGATTGATTGTTGGCACGCAACTCCCTCCTCCAGGGAAAATGATGATTTTATTGCTTTCCATCCTGTCCAGCCGGCTCTGTTCCGATTCCCGCAACAGCAGCCGGCCGATCAATGCAACAGGCCCTTCCGAGGGTCTGCCGCGATGTGACCCATTCAACGGGAATCCCTGCAGCAACTGCTTCCCGCTCGATCGGGGCCGTTAGTGCTGTTTCGGCATCCCTGGCCAAAAAAACCTTGCGGACCTTGCCGGCTTTCAGGGCCCGGATCAATTTTTTTGTTCCGACGAGCCGTGAACTCACAGCCAACTCGTTCAAGGGCACAAGCACCCCTCCCTTGAAAGGACACCGGGAAATGATAGCAACGCCGCACGAACGTGTCAAGAACGGTCGGCGGAAGGTCAAGCCCTCTTCCTGCCCGCTAGATGTCTACGAGAGATTCCGCCGTGGCCCTTCCAGGTTCTTTTTCTTCTTCAACAGGCACGATCTCGACCTTCCGGTATTCTTCCAATCCGGTTCCGGCGGGAATGAGGTGTCCGATTATCACGTTCTCTTTCAATCCCTTGAGGTCGTCGAAATCACCCCTGACAGCTGCTCCGGCAAGAACCTGCGCCGTTTGCTGGAACGACGCCGCGCTCAGGAAACTGTCGGTAGCCAGCGCAGCCTTGGTGATGCCGTGAATTACAGGTTTCCAGACTGGTTCCTCCCTGAGGCGCCTGACGAAAGAAACCCGGTGAATCAGGCTTTTCGTTTCCGACTGTGTGGAAATGGGCCGCAGGACAAGTTCATCCGGGTCCGCTGCGACAATGGCGTCGAGAACCTGGTGATTGACTTCCTTGCCAGCTCTGGCGACAACGTTCATCTTGCGGTCGGTGACATCCTCGAGCAAAACCTTTCCGTAGGCCACGTCCGTCAGGACCTCGTGCAGGATCGACTCCCGTGTGTGAATCTGGCCTTCAATCTCAACCGCCGCAAGATCCCCCTCCACGAGCCCCCGTACAACCCTCCCATCTACCATATGGGATATGTCGGAAACCTCATTCCCGTCGGCGTCGATCGCCTTGGAAAGTGGGCTGCCCCAGACCTTGTCGATGAGGGTCTTCTGCATGGCATCAGGTATGTTTATTGTCTCCGGTGCTCTCCATACCTTGATCTGGTGGACGTTCAGGCGTCGGAGCTTTTCTGCCGTCGCCGTGGTCAAAAGCTGATCCTTTTCGCCTACGGTTTCGTCGCCGTCTTTGACATCCTCGGCGAGATAGGCCTTTCCCTCAAGTGACTCCAGGACATCCAGGTCCCGTACCCAGATATCGACGGGAGCGTTTTTTGTCACCAGCAAAAGCTGCCCCATCGTCAGGATGGAACCCGCTTCAATGGTCTTTCCGTCTTCGACTTCGACGGATTCGATGAGCTCAAGCCCCTCCATCTCACGTCTGAAGGATGCTTCACCGAGGATCAGCCGCAACTGGCCCTCCTCGTCGACAAGCCCGATTTCCGTCACACCCGTACCCGGTCTCAGGATCTGCCTGATGCTGCGTTCATCCAGCTTCTCACCCTTGAAAGGCAACGCGTTTTCCAGACTCCCCTGTCCCTGGACGTCTTTCAGTACCTTTCCTTTGATCTTCGTGATGGCTTCGTCGAGGTATCGGTTGTTGTCGGACCGGATTTCCTCCACTTCCTTCACGAAATCCCTATACCAGACAAGTTCGTTGGCCACGAAGGAACTGTCTCCTTCTTCGGCGATTCTCACCCTGTTGACAGGTGCCACTTTCCTGAGAATAACCTCTATGTGCTTGTTGTTGATCGAAACGCCCTGGGACCTGTAGACGGCCTGGATATTGTCCACCAGGTAATGCTGCACAGCCTCGAGTCCGCTGACTTCGAGAATCTGCTGCGGGTCCGGGTACCCTTCCGTGAGGGGTTCGCCTTTTTCGATCCGCTGTCCCTCTTCGACAAGAAGGTTCTGCGACGCCGGAACATTGTATGAAATCTTCTGCTCGTTTCCGCTTTCGTCGGTGGACGTTACGAAAACCTTTCTCTTTCCTTCCATTTCCCTGATCTCGGTGACCACACCTTCCTTGTAGGCGAGCAGAGCAACTTTCTTGGGTCGCCGGACCTCGAAAAGCTGTTCGATTCTCGGGAGCCCCTGAGTGATATCCTCCCCTGTCAGGCGCACGCCGCCCGTGTGGAAGGTCCTCATTGTGAGCTGCGTGCCAGGTTCCCCGATGGACTGTGCGGCGACGACACCGACGGTTTCGCCGATGGCCACGGGTTGCCTGGACGAAAGGTCCGTTCCGTAGCATTTCTGACACACGCCGTTCTGTAACGCGCAGGTCATGGGGCTTCTTACCCAGACTTCCTCCAGACCGGCACTCTCGATCCGGGAGGCGACGTCTTTGGTAATGATCTCTCCGCCCCCGATGATGAGCTCGCCCGTTTCCGGGTGCCTGACGTCTTCCAGAACGGTTCTGCCCGCGATCCGCTCACTGAGGTGGATCACGATCTTGTTATCCTGCTTCAGGGGCTTTATGCGGATTCCCTGATCCGTTCCACAATCTTCGGCGGTCACGATAAGATCCTGTGCCACGTCGACCAGACGCCGGGTCAAATATCCCGATTTTGCCGTCCTCAGGGCTGTGTCGGCAAGCCCCTTCCTGGCCCCGTGGGTCGAGATGAAATATTCCAGCATGTTCAGTCCCTCACGGAAGTTGGAAACAATCGGGTAGTCGATGATGCGACCAGAAGGATCTGCCATCAGGCCGCGGATGCCTGCCATCTGAGCGATCTGGCTCTTGCTTCCCCTGGCTCCCGATTCCACCATCATCCTGAGCGGATTCGATTCTTCCATATTCGCGAGAATGGAATCGGCCGCTTCCCTGGAAGCTTCCGACCAGAGGGTCTCCTTCTGCCTCAGGTACTCGTCCTCTGTCAGAATACCCATTTCGTACTGGGATGACAGTTCCTTTTCCTGTTCGAGGGCCGTTTCGACGATGCTTTTCTTCTTCGGCGGTATCTGCAGGTATTTCAGTCCCAGGCTCAGCCCGCTGACGGTCGCCCAATGGTAACCGAGGGACTTCACCGCATCGAGGGTCTTTACCAGCTTTTCTCTGCCGACCTTGTCGTAGGCTGTATCAATCAGAAGCCCCAGGATCTTCTTGTTCATCTGCTTGTTGATAAACCGGAGCTCCTCGGGGATAACGCTGTTGAAAAGAGCTCTTCCCGGGGAGGTCTCGATCCAATCACCCTTGATCTTGAGACGGATCCTGCTGTTGACGTGAACCACATCATGGTCCAGGGCGCACAGGACGTCTTCGATGCTCAAAAAGGCGGAACCTTCTCCCTTCATCCCGTCGCGCATACCTGTCAGGTAGTGTATCCCGAGGACGATATCCTGGGAGGGGGTCACTACGGCTTTCCCGCTGGCGGGCGACAGCAGGTTTTTCGCCGAGAGCATGATCATCTGGGCCTCCACCCTTGCCTCGATGGAAAGGGGCACGTGAACAGCCATCTGGTCACCGTCGAAGTCGGCATTGAAGGCCGAACAAACGAGAGGGTGAAGACGAATGGCCTTCCCTTCCATCAGGACCGGTTCAAAGGCCTGGATTCCCAGCCTGTGAAGCGTCGGGGCGCGGTTCAGAAGGACGGAATGTCCCTGGATAACCTCCTCGAGGATTCCCCATACATCCTCCCTGCCGCGGTCAATGACTCGCTTTGCACTCTTTACGTTCGGAGCAAGTCCGCGTTCGACAAGCTTTTCGATGACAAAGGGTTTGAAGAGCTCAAGGGCCATCTGCTTCGGCAACCCGCACTGATGGAGCTTCAAGTTCGGACCGATGACGATGACCGACCTTCCGGAATAGTCCACCCGTTTTCCGAGAAGGTTCTGACGGAACCTCCCCTTCTTGCCCCGCAAGAGGTCGGTAAGGCTCTTCAAGGGCCTGTTACCCGCCCCCAGGACGGCCTTCCCCATGCGACCGTTGTCCACCAGGGCGTCCACCGATTCCTGAAGCATCCTTTTTTCGTTGCGGATAATAATCTCCGGAGCCCGCAGCTCCTGAAGCTTCCTGAGCCTGTTGTTCCTGTTAATGACCCGCCGGTACAAATCGTTGAGGTCGCTCGTTGCGAAACGCCCGCCGTCGAGCTGCACCATGGGACGGAGTTCCGGCGGAATGACCGGCAGAACCTCAAGGACCATCCACTCAGGTTTACTATCGCTTTTGCGGAAATCCTCCACGACCTGCAGACGCTTGATGAGTTTTCGCTTTTTCTGCCCCGTTGTTTCGGCGATCTCTTCCCGGAGAGACGCGCTGAGTTCCTCGAGGTTGAGTTTCTTCAAAAGCAGGGCGACCCCCTCCGCCCCGATTCCCGCCTCAAATTCCTTGTCATAGGCGGCACAGAGCTCCTGTTCCCGCTCGAGAATGATGGATCCCGTCTCGAAGGGCGAATCACCGCCGTCGACGACGATGTAGCAGGGGTCCTCGATGGTGACGGTTTCAGGCTGAACTGCGAACCTTCCCGGGTACTTCTGGAAGAAGAGCTGATATTCACTGGAGGAGATCACGTCACCTTTTGTGAAGGGAAGGTGAGAAACCGCCGTCACCACGAAACCCTCCTGGTTTCCTGCCATTGCACGCTCCGTCTGCGGCTCGTTCCCCTCTTTTTTCAGGGCGTCCAGTTCTGAACGGGACAGGATGCGGCCTTCCTCGTATCTTCCGTCTTCAGAGGTTTCCCTCACCCTGAAAGCCGGTTCCACGTGAAAGAGGGAGTCACCGAAGTCACGCTTCAGGAGTCCAACCTGTTCGGCGGAGATGACATCCCCCTCATTCACCGGCACGTCATCCGCCTGGGTCACCCTGTAGGCTTCCTCGGACTTGAACTTGTGATCGAAATGACGGTGAATCCTCTCCTCGCAAGCGGCTATGAGATCGCCTCTTTTGAGAAGGTCGGTCCTCCTGCCCTCGATGACAACCTTGTAGACGGGCTCCCTTCGCCTGGTGGGAGCGAAATAGACAACCTTCTCGAGATCCTTCGTCGAAGTGCCCAAAAGGAGGCTCAGGCGGCTGGGTATCCCCCTCAGGTACCAGATATGGATAACCGGTGCGGCAAGCTCTATGTGCCCCATGCGTTCCCGTCGGACACGGCTGTCGGCAATTTCCACGCCACACCTGTCGCAGACGACCCCCTTGAATTTCGGTCCGCTGCGTTTGTATTTTCCACAGGCGCACTCGTAGCTTTTCGTCGGGCCGAAAATGCGCTCGCAAAAAAGCCCGTCTTTCTCGGGTCTCAGCGTCCTGTAATTAATCGTCTCCGGCTTTTTGACCTCTCCACTGGAAAGCCCGCGGATTTTCTCGGGGCTGGCCAGCTTGATCCGGACTCCAGCAATTTCCTTTCGGCTCATTTATCCATCAGCCCCCTCTTTCGAGTCCCGGTCCTGCCCCTTGCGGCCATCCTGGTCCGGATCGATGAACATTTCCTCCATGCGGCGCGCGGGGCTCTTTTCGGCGCGTTCTGTCCGTCCGCGCCCGGGCCGGGCGAAAGATTCCTCCTCGTCCTCGTAGACAAGTTCTCCATGACTCCCGTCATCATAGGAAATTTCCACATCAAGGCCGAGTCCCTGCAGCTCCTTGACAAGTACCCTGAAACTTTCCGGGACACCTGGAGCGGACAGGTTCTGTCCCTTCACGATCCGCTCGTATGTCTTCAGCCGTCCCCTGATGTCATCGGACTTGACGGTCAGCATCTCTTGCAACACATGGGCTGCCCCATAACCTTCAAGAGCCCAGACTTCCATTTCGCCGAAACGCTGTCCGCCGAACTGAGCCTTTCCGCCAAGAGGCTGCTGGGTAATCAGGCTGTAGGGCCCGATGGACCTTGCGTGAATCTTGTCGTCCACGAGATGGATCAGTTTCATCATGTACATGGAACCCACCGTGACGGGATACTCCATTGGCTCGCCCGTTCGGCCGTCGTACAGGGTAATGCTTCCGTTCTCGGTGAGCCAGGGGAAACCTTCCTTGCGCAGGTCATCGATCAGACCAAAGATTTCATCCTCCTTCGCGCCTTCGAAAACGGGAGTCGACACATACCAGTCCCTCTCTTCGGCGACGAAACCCATGATGGTCTCAAGCACCTGGCCGAGGTTCATCCGGCTTGGCACCCCGAGAGGGTTCAGCACGACATCAATTGGTGTACCATCGGGCAGGTAAGGCATGTCCTCTTCGGGAAGTATCCTGGAAACGACGCCCTTGTTCCCGTGTCGCCCGGCCATCTTATCGCCCACGGTGATCTTTCTGAGCTGGGCCACGTAGACCTTGACGACATCGTTTACTCCCGGACTGAGTTCGTCACCGTTTTCCAGCCTGCTCAAACGCTTGACGGCTACAACCTTGCCCCCTTCTCCGTGGGGGATCCTGAGGGATGTATCCCGAACTTCCCTCGCCTTTTCACCGAAGATGGCACGAAGCAGTTTCTCCTCGGGAGTCTGGTCCGTCTCCCCCTTCGGGGTTACCTTCCCCACAAGGATATCGCCGGCCAGAACCTCGGCCCCGACCCGGACGACACCGGTTTCATCGAGATTCTTCAAGGCGTCTTCCCCGACATTGGGAATATCCCTGGTGATCTCCTCGGGACCGAGCTTTGTGTCGCGTGCCTCCATCTCGTATTCCTCGATATGTATGGAGGTGTACATGTCTTCCTTGACAAGGCGCTCACTCACAAGGATGGCGTCCTCGTAGTTGTACCCCTCCCAGGAGACGA
>JBNGDE010000053.1:0-9721 GCA_049974925.1 Thermovirgaceae bacterium
CGGCCGCTTGTATCAAGTCCTCCGACGGGAAAACACACCCGGGAAGCCTTAAAACAGCAGTGGCCCTTTTTCCGGCCACTGCTGCAGGTGATCATTTTGATCCTTCTGCTCTTTTGCGCCCGGACTTACCGGTCAAGCAGCTCCTTCATCCGGCCCAGGCCTTCCCTGATATCCTCAACACCGATGCCTGAATAGGCAAGCCTGATGTATGACTGGTTCTCGCCCGCAAGAGGCGAGCCGAAGTGGTTTCTGGTGGTGAAGGAAACACCGGTTTCATCAAGGACCTTTTTCCGGAACTCCTCTACTGTCTTCGTCCCGAGATGATCCATGGCCCCCGTCACGTTCGGGAAAAGATAAAAAGTGCTTTGGGGCTTCACTACGCGGACACCTTTCATGGAGTCGAGAATCTCCACGGCCACGTCACGGCGTTCCCGAAGAGTGGACATCATTTCCTGGTATTCATCCAGGGGCCCCTTCAGCGCCGCGACCCCCGCCCACTGGATGAACTGGGCCGTACAGGATTCATCGTTGACGTTAAAGCGGGAAATCGTGCTCACCAGGTTTTCAGGCCCGACTGCCGCCCCGAGACGCCATCCCGTCATGGCAAATTTTTTCGAGAAGGTGTAAAGAATTACCGTCCGTTCGAACATTCCCGGAAGCGAAACGATGCTTTTCGCCTGGCCCTCGAAAAGGATGTCAAAGTAGGATTCATCGCTCAGGACGATCAGATCATGCTTGACGCACAGTTCGGCGAGCCGTTTCATTTCTGCGTCATCCGAAGCTGCGCTGGTGGGATTATGGTAATTGTTGTAGATGAAAAGTTTCGTAGCCGGCGTAATCTGACGCTCTATGGATTCGAAATCCAGGGCGAATCCGTTTTCCCGTTCGATGAATCCGTAGGGTTTCGGTTTCCCGCCGTGAAACCGTATCATCGACTCATAGATGGGAAACCCCGGATTTGGATAGAGCACTTCATCACCGCGATCCATGAAAGCCATGATAAACTTGCCGATAACCGGTTTGCCTCCCGGCTGAACGCTGACGTTTCCACCGTCGAGCGAAAGCCCCCTGGCTCCGCCGATGTCCTCCGCCAGGGCTTCCCGCAAAGGTGCGATACCTGCATTGGGACAGTATCCTGTCTTCCCCTCGTCCATGGCACGGCTTGCCGCTTCCCGGATATGTTTCGGCGTAAGCATATCCAGGTCACCCAGATGGAATGGGTAGACCTTGACTCCCTTCGATGCGAGGTCGGCTGCTTCCGCCCCGACGGCGAAAGCCGTCTCGGTGCCCAGTACTTCCATTCGTTTCGCCAGGGGAATCCTCACTTGCATTACCTCCCTTTCACTTCGAGCACATCACGAACAGATTCGGCAATGGCTTCCGCGGTCAGTCCATAGGCAGCCATCAGCTCCTCCGGAGATCCGGACTGCCCAAAGACATCCTGGGTGCCCACCATGCGGAGAGGAACGGGAGCGTGGCGGCACAAGACCTCCGCGACAGCGCTGCCGAATCCGCCCATAACCTGATGTTCTTCCGCAGTCACTACGGCACCCGTTTCCAGGGCGGAATCCACCACGGTCCTTATGTCCATGGGTTTTACGGAATGACAATTTATGACCTTCGCGGAAACCCCTTCATCGTCAAGGATACGTGCAGCCTTGAGGGCTTCATACACCATGATGCCACAGGCAAGAATGGTTACATCCGAACCTTCCCGGAAGATTTCCGCCTTCCCGACCTCAAAAGGCGTCTCAGGAGTCGTCACGACCGGGACCTTTTCCCGCCCGAACCTGATTACCACGGGGCCTTCGATGGCTGCTGCCGCCTTGACGGCCTTGACGGTCTCGTGATAATCGCAGGGAACGACAACAGTCATGCCGGGAATCGTCCGGGTGATGGCGATATCTTCAAGAGCCTGGTGAGTGGCTCCGTCGGGGCCGACGGATATGCCTCCATGGCCCGAACCGATCTTCACGTTCAAACCGCCGTAGGCAACGGTGGTCCGGAGCTGGTCCCATGCACGGCCGGTGCAAAAGACCCCATAGGTGCTGACAAAGGGGATCTTCCCTACCAGGGAGAGCCCTGCGGCAAGGTTCGTCATATCCTGTTCGGCAATCCCCGTCTGAATGAACCTGTCCGGAAAGGCAGCCTGGAACCGGTCCACCTTGAGGGATGAAGAAAGATCCGCCCCAAGCACCACCACCCGGGGATTTTTCCCTCCCAGTTCTACCAGACCGTCGCCGTATCCGAAACGGGTCGGTGTCATTTCAACATCGGACCACAGATTATCTGCAAGCGGCACCGTCGTCATCTTTTCCCACCTCCGTCAAGCTCCTCAAGGATTCTGGAAGCCAGGTCCCGGTCAGGGGCTTTCCCGTGCCACCCTGCTTCGTTTTCCATGGTTTTGACCCCTTTACCTTTCACTGTATGAGCAATGATGACGGTGGGCATGAAATGACCGTGACGAAACCTTCCGAAAGCACAACAGAGGTCTTCCAGGTTATGGCCGTCAACTTCAATAACGTTCCATCCAAAGGCACGCCATTTGTCCGCCAGGGGCTCCAGGGATTTCACGTCACAGGTCCAGCCGTCGATCTGAAGCCCGTTTTTATCGATAATGCCACACAAGTTATCCAGCTTGTAGTGGGCCGCTGTCATGGCCGCTTCCCAGATTTGTCCTTCGTCCAGCTCTCCATCGCCCATGAGACAATAAACACGATTTGGCCTTTGGTCCATCTTGAATCCGAGGGCCATGCCGGAGGCAATTGAAAGCCCCTGGCCGAGGCTGCCCGTTGAGGCCTCCAGGCCCGGAAGTTTTTTCCGGTCCGGGTGTCCCTGCAGCCTGGAACCGAAGGCCCTGAGGGTCTGAAGCTCCCCGACAGGGAAATACCCTGCTTCCGCGAGAGCCGCATACACCACAGGACACGCGTGTCCCTTGGAAAGGACAAACCGGTCCCGTTCCTCCCAGGCGGGATTTCCGGGATCATGGCACATGACGTCGAAATAGAGGGTGGTGAGAATTTCCACCGCCGAAAGAGACCCTCCGGGATGCCCGGAACCCGCAGCCGCGATCATGCTGACGATATTGCGGCGAATAGCTCCGGCGATCGTTTCCAGCCGCTGCCGTCTGTTTTCATCCATGGCTGAACCTCCTTGCATATGTTTTTCACGCAATATATTCCCCCAGGTCAGAACCCGAGGGGGTTTTCTTGTCCACTTTACCGTGTATTGTATGGTATTTGGAAATTTTCCAAAAGCAAAGTAGGAGGCATGACACAGGAGAACCCGGAGCCACTTTTTGAAAAGGCTTGCAACCTCAACAAGGGGCGTCAGTAAAAGATTCAGAAAAAAAACAGGAAGTCGCATCGCGGAAAGAGGATAACATGCTCTTTTATCCCGTTCCTTCTTGCAGGAACGAAAGTTTAACCCGTCATCCCCGCCGGGGGAAGAACGGGTGCATGAAAAAACATCAAGTGTTCTCTAAAGGGATCCCAAACAGCCTGGTAAAGCCTTCTGACCGCATTACCCGACTCTAAACTTTCATGAGCGTTGCCGCAGTTTTTTCCGCCTTCTCGTCAAAATGGCGTGAAAGGGGTGAGATTCATTGAATCTGAGATTCAAGGCGGGCTTGAGGAGCTCCACAAATTCTTTTTCCACCTTCCAGGGCTCATCATGTTGTGACCAGACGACATATCCGTTTTCACATATCCACTCCGTCAGCCTGTTTTCCGAATCACCAAAATTGAGTTTGAATCCCGGAAGATGGTTCACATCGAGGGCCAGTTCATCTATCAGGCAGGCGCCCAGGCTGTATCGCAGAGTCGATTGCCGGGCGGTCCCCCTGATGTGGGTTCGTATCCTTCGGGGAAGAGTCCGCTTGCTGTACCAGGTACTGGGAACCACACCGACGTACAAAAGCGCTTTTCCGTCCAGCAGGTGCTCATAATGCCCGCTCCGGATCCCTAGTTTGTGAGGTTCGAAAAACCACGCATATACGCCTCTTGTATCGGGAATTCCTGTTTTCTTCGAGTGAATATCAGCAGCACTCACAAGATTTTTTACATCCAGGAGTTTCGCCAGGACCGGATCTTTCCCCTCTTCACCGAGCATGAGGCACCTCCTCATATGTTGCATGCATGAAACAAGTTGACGCAAGGCAATCATTCATCCATAACTTAGTAACCACATTATTATTGTACAGCCCCATCAGAAAATTTACTAAACACAAAAAAGCAGTTCTACATCATTCTTCAATACCCTGAAAAAATCTGAAGGTGAAAATCGACATCGAAAAACCGAGAACTCGCTTTGTATCAAGATTTAGATGACTCTTCTCACTTTGCAGTGATCAAAGCGGTTTCACTATCTTTCGAAGGCGGAACGGTCCTTTTCAAAAATGGCCAGAATACTGTCCAAGCCTGTTTACCAACGGTTATCTGCGGTGATTTGGGCAGAATCTTTGTTGGTTTTTCCAGCAAAATCCCAACAGGAATTTCCTGGCGGCAGATTCGTTCCGAACCAAGTATTCGTAGGCTTTGAGATCCATGACACCATCCTATTCCGGCGTCAGATCTTAAGCAATCACCTTTATTTGACACTCCTTCATATAGCTGGTATTTTGCTTTGTGTGCTATGTTTCACAATTTGCTGTTATGTTCGTTGAGAAAAGATTACCATTTCCCCGACATTGCACCTTGAAATAGCCATTTGCAAAGTAACCTCTGGAACGACCTTAGTGTGAATCCAACCCGGTACTTATTCACACTCCAGATAAAATGACTACAATTTTTAAATGCAACAAAATATATCGTTTTCCTCATGTGGTTTCGCAAACCTTGAAGAAGTTTTCTCGCTATGTCTCCATGCGCTTAGCGCTTTTTTTGTTCCATGGAGAAAAAATCGAGAGGAGGAAGGTAAAAGTATGAAACGGACTCTGGGAATCATGGTGTGCGTGGCTGCCATACTTTGTATGGTAGCAGGGGGTGCTTCGGCGGTAACCTTCGTGAACATAGCGACAGGAAGTACAGGAGGTTCTTACTACCCCCTGGGGTCGGCAATGGCAAAGATCTGGAACGATAACATCGATGGCGTCAAGGCAAGCGCCCAGTCAACGGGAGGTACGGTCAACAACATTCAGTTGATGGGAAGCGATGAAGCCAATGCTGCATTCATGGATGGTCTCTATTACTATGCATATCTTGGCAAAGGCAAATATGAGGGAAACGCCCAAGAGTACATAAGGGCACTTGTTCCCCTTTATCCCGAACCCATCCAGCTGATGATAGCCAAAGGAAGCGGCATTGAGTCCCTTGCAGATTTCAAGGGGAAACGAGTTTCCATTGGAGCCGTAGCCAGCGGAACGGAAGTCACTGCCAGACAGCTTTTGAAAGCCGCCGGGATCGATCCCGACAAAGACATAAAAGCGGAAAATCTCGGTGTCGGCGATACTGCAAAAGCTTTCAGCGACAAGCGG
This sequence comes from Thermovirgaceae bacterium, assembly GCA_049974925.1. GTDB lineage: Bacteria > Synergistota > Synergistia > Synergistales > Thermovirgaceae > UBA1876. The sequence continues at coordinate 5,474 of JBNGDE010000053.1, forward strand.
ATTGATGCGGCAATTATGGTTGGTTCAATCGGCATGGCAGGTGTCGTGGAAGCTACTACGCTCGGAGTAGTAGAATTTATTGATGTTCCAGATGATATCAGGGACAAGGTAATCGAAGAAACCCCTTATTGGGTTCCCTTCACTATTCCTGCCAATACGTACAAGGGACAGAACGAAGACGTCAAGACCTATGCGAGCTGGAACATAGTTGCAGTGCACAAAGATCTCGATCCGGCCCTCGTTTATCAAATGACAAAGCAACTTTTTGAGCACAAAGAAGACCTTCTCGCTGTAAGGGCAAAGATGACGACCATGTCCGAAGAAAATACCAAGTATATTCTCATTCCCATGCACGAAGGCGCGCAGAAATACTACGACGAAAAGTAAGACGATCTGGTATGGGGGGACGAAGTTTCAGTTTCGTCCCCCCATAAGAAATGTAACGGGGTGATTTTTACGTATGAAAAATAATATTGACGCTGAAACTCAAAACACCTCGCCCGTAGAAGAAATTCAGCAAGAGAATATTCAGGAACTTATTGAGAAATATGATGTTGAAAGCCGCTATCGCAGGCCTGAGGGTTTTGCGGCAAAAATCGTTTCCGCTTGGCTCATTGCCATGGCTTTTTTCCATATGTACACCGCCGGAGTCGGCCTGCTCCCCACCTCCATTCACAGGGCTGTCCATCTCACATTCGCCATTGTCGCAGTATTCTTGCTATATCCACGCAAGATGGACATGGACAAAAAACATATCGCCTGGTACGACTGGTTGCTTGCACTCGCCGCCGGAGTCGGGACGGGGTACATCGTTTTCTTCTTCAATGACATCGCCAGGCGCGGTGCTCAGGTCCAGCCATGGGAAGTCTGGCTGGGAATCATGACGATCATCCTCGTTCTTGAGGCGGGAAGGCGGGTTGTCGGGAAAGTCCTTCCTACTCTCGGCATTCTGTTTCTCCTGTACTGTTATTTTGGCAGATATATGCCAGAGATGTTCATGCATAAAGGATATTCCATCAATCGCATAATCCAGCACATGTATCTGACCCAGGAGGGAATCTTCGGAGTTGCGTTGGGTGTTTCCAGCACCTTTGTTTTCATGTTCATCCTCTTTGGTGCTTTTCTGAACAGAAGTGGTGGTGCCAGGTTTTTTAACGATCTCGCTCTCGCCGTTGCGGGCCATTCTCCAGGAGGTCCAGCAAAAGTCGCCATCGTGGCTTCCGGAATGCTTGGCTCCATTAATGGTTCTTCCGTCGCGAACGTCGCTACTACCGGTGCATTCACAATTCCCTTGATGAAACAGGTGGGCTACAAACCAGAATTTGCGGGCGCTGTCGAAGCCTGTGCTTCCACGGGTGGCCAGTTTATGCCACCGATAATGGGTGCCGGAGCCTTTATCATGAGTGAATTTTTGGGCATCTCTTATTTGAAAATCGCTGCCGCGGCAATCATCCCTGCTATCCTCTACTATACAGCCCTCTTTGCAGCGGTCCACATCAGGGCCAGACGCAAGGACCTTAAAGGCCTTCCAAAGGAAACGCTTCCAAACGTGAAAAAGGTCCTCGCCCAAGATGGACACCTTTTGATCCCTCTCGTAGTCATCGTGGCAATGCTTCTTTACAAATTCACTCCTCTGGCGGCTGCGTTCTGGGGCATAATCAGCGTCGTCCTCGTCAGCATGATCAGGTCGCATACGAGAATGGATCCGAAGACTGTGCTCAAAGCAATGGAAGAAGGCGCTAGAAGTGCTCTCGGTGTCGCCCTTGCCTGCGCCCTTGTCGGATTCATCGTGGGGACCTCCTCGCTTACAGCTTTGGGCCTTACCATATCAAACAACATCATAGATATCGCTGGAGGACGTCTTTTCTTAACCCTTTTACTCGGCATGTTGGCATGTCTGATCCTAGGGATGGGCTTGCCAACTACCGCAAATTACATCGTTACAAGCACAATGATCGCGCCGGCACTGATAAAAATGGGTGTCTTCCCTCTTGCCGCGCATCTTTTTGTTTTCTATTTTGGAATCATGGCTGACTTGACTCCCCCCGTTTGTCTTGCCGCTTTCACCGGAGCAGGGATTGCGGGTGGGAACCCGGGCTCCACTGGTCTGCAAGCTACCCGAATAGCACTGGTAGCCTATCTCATTCCCTACACCTTTATCTACACCCCCATGGTGCTTCTCGAAGGAGTCGAATGGCTTCCGCTTTCCATTCTCATCGTTGCTTCATTGACTGGAGTCATTGCACTTGCAACAGCATTGCAAGGATGGATGTACCGCAACCTGAACACAATAGCTCGAGTTGTGTTTATGGTCGCTGGCTTTGCTGCCTTTTGGCCCGATTACCGGGTCAAATCCATAGCCGCAATCGCCATTTTGATAGCCTTTGTTATTCTTAAAAAAAGCGTGGGAACTATTCAGCTTGAAACATCCTGATTCTAGCTAGTCATGTACACCAGAAAAGAGGGCGGGTCCGCCGTCGATTCGGAATCGCCCTCTTTTCCTACTCCCCAACAATTGGTTTTTTCTCACAATAACAGCTTTCGGTCACAACAACCCGATACACTCCTCATATGAAGAAAACCACGCTACGCCCCGCCCCGGAGAAAATACATCCTGAACCGATGCAGGAGATCCGAAAAAAGGTCGTCTTCGGCTTCTATCCTGAGAACTACGACAGGAAAATGCATGGGGCCAAGCATCTTTTGCCTTTCCTCAAGGAATTCAACCATCCATCCGGGACCTGAGATTCTCTTTCCTTCCCGTTTCCCGCCAGCGCGGTCCAAAAACCAGTCTGCTATCTCTTTGCCTTGTATTCCCCGTTTTTCAAGGGTAATCGATTTGCGCATCGCCATTCACCACCTCCGGCCGGTCAGCTTCTTCCACCAGGTCAAGATCTTCTATCCCCCTGAGGATGTGTCTGCGCAGGAGGTCTATTGCAATTTTCCTGTCGCCATTACGTATGGACAAAAAAAGTTCACGGTGTTCCTCGTCCGGTGCAGGTGATCTGTATTTCCCGCTCTTGTTCTCGAAAAGTATTCTGTAGACGTTGGAAGCAGAAAGTGCGTTTTCAACTTCCTTTTTCAGGAATTCGTTGTCCGACGCTTCGGCGATGACACGATGGAATTGCAGGTCCCAGTTGAGATATTCTTCGAAGGAAATCTTCCGTGCCTTTTCCTGTCTGCTCACCGACTCCTCGAGCCATGCAAGCCGGACTCCCTTGAGGTTCTCGAAGGCCAGATCGAGGGCGGTCGTTTCCAGGATGACCCGGACTGCGTAGACATCACGGATCTCCTTCGATGTCGGAGATACGAGCCTGGCTCCATACCCGGGGCTCTGGACCACTATGCCTTCATCGGCAAGTCGCTGCAGCGCCTGCCGTACCGGCATGCGGCTCGTTCCGAACCTTGAGGCCAGGGCCGTGGTGGGGAGCCTTTGCCCCGCTTTCAACCGACCCGATATGATCTGTTCCATGAGCCGACCGTAAATTATTTCAACAGGCTGAATGGTCATGTCTTGTCCCCCTGGTTTTTTTCGCTCTGCCGAATCCCGGCAATTGTCTTTGACAACCGGGGCTTTACTATGATACCTTTCCGCTATTATTGGATCCAGTGGATCCAGTTTGAATGGAGGCATCAACATGGGCGGCTTTTCCCGGCTCCTGGCTTCAAGAAGCCTGCTCCTTCACGATTCGGCAATACAAGACATGATCGAACTGGTTCATACCTCTGGAGCGCTCTCCTTTACCGCCGGCGAACCATCGGCAGACCTTATACCCGACAGGGACATTCGCAAAGGCCTTTGCGATGCCTTTGCAAAAGAGAATGAACTGATGGGCTACTATCACGATTCCTCGGGGCTCGTAGAGCTCAGGGAATGGATTGCGGAGTGGATGAAAAGCGGGGATCTTCTTCCGGACGCCCTGGATCGGCGGAATATTCTTCTCACCACAGGGTCACAGGAAGGAATCAGCCTTGTCTCAGACGCCCTTATCGATCCCGGAGATGTCGTCGCCGTGGAGAATCCCTCTTATCCCGAGGCGTTCCTCGCTTTCGAAAAAGACGGCGCCACCATCAGAGGCGTTCCCTTCGACGAAGAGGGCCCTTCCCCGGAAACCCTGGAACATATCGCCTCGACAGAAAAAATCAAGTTCTTCTATACAATTCCCTGCTTTCAGAATCCATCCGGTTCCGTTACTGCAAACGCTAACATAAAACTGAGCCAAAAACGGCAGTAGTGCTCACGTAAAA
>JBNGDE010000054.1:0-9582 GCA_049974925.1 Thermovirgaceae bacterium
CTTACGAAGTGGAACACGTTTTTGGTTTGCCAGGGGAAACGACCCTGGGTTGGTATGCCGAATGGAAGGATTTTCCTGAAATCAAATATGTATTGACCCGGGACGAGCGGAGTGCATCTTACATGGCTGAAGCTTATGCCCGGGCCACGAACAAACCGGGGGTTTTCGAAGCCCCCAGTCCGGGTGTGACCCATTGTGCTCCCGGTGTGGCAGAAGCGTACAAGGGGTCAATGCCGGTGGTCTTTTTTACTTCTGACGTCCCCCTGAATTACGACAAGCGAAACATGCTCACTGGTTGTGATCAGACGGCTCTCTTTCAGGGAATCGTGAAAGAATCTCTCACCATTACCGATGCCAACGACATTCCCTTTCTCATAAGAAGGGCCTTCAGGGTGGCAACTTCGGGCAGGCCCGGCCCGGTTCACATCCGCATACCCCAGAATATTTTCTTTCAGGACATTTCCGGTCCGGACATCTACGCGCAAAAAGAATTCTCCTCCTTCCCCCCGCACCGGAGTGTCGCTGACGCGCAAGCCATGAGGGAAGCCCTCAATCTGCTCAGGGACGCAAAGGCGCCCCTTCTTTGCCTGGGACAGGGGGCTCTCGTTTCGCAGGCGTGGGATGAGGCCGGAAAGCTCGCGGAGCTGTTTTCAATGCCGGTTGGAACGACCATGACGGGAAAGGGTGCTTTCCCGGAAGAACATGACCTGTCCATCGGTGTCATCGGGGCCCGTGGCGGTACCAGTTTTTCGAACAGTTTCATCGAGACTGCAGACGTCATTTTCTATGTAGGCTCCAACACGGATTCGGCGACCACCGACGGGTGGGAAATGCCGAGCCCCTCCTCGGGGAAGCGATTTATCCAGCTGGATATTTCTGGCACCGACGCAGGAAATACCTATCACCTGGAAGCGCTTCTTCTCGGTGACGCCAAGGGGACCCTTGGAAAGATGCTTCGGATCGCGGAAGCGGAAGGGTATTCCAGGAAAGGAAAGGAAAGGACGGAAATACCCGCCCGCCGTGAGGAGTTCAGACAGTCCTTCCGTTCATGTATGTGCAGCGAGGAAATCCCCCTTCACCCCCTGCGTTTTATCAATGAGTTTGCCCACTACGTTCCGAAGGGTGCGCAAATCGTCTGTGACCCCGGAGTGAGCGCAATCTATGCGGCAGCCTTTTTCAGGCAGAAGCAGGCGGGCAGGAAATTTTACTTCAACTATTCCATGGGAGCCCTGGGGTACGCGGTCCCGGGTGTTCTGGGTATCGCGGCAGCTGATCCAAAAAGATATTCAATCGCACTGACAGGAGACGGAAGCCTGGGATTTACCTGCGGGGAGCTTGAGACGATTGCCCGTCTGGGCTGGAACATCAAGGTTTTCCTGTTCAAAAACAACTCCTTCGGATGGATTCGCGGAGAAACGACTCTGGTCCATGGATTTGAACCTTTCGCGACGGAATTTGCTCCCGTCGATTATTCGAAAATTGCTGAAGGCTTTGGCCTCAGGGCCTTTGAAATAAAAGGCCCTGACCTCGGCCGGGTTCTTGAAGAGGTCTTCGCAACAAAAAAGCCCTGTTTTGTTGTGGTGGATGTTCTTCCGGAAGACAGGCTTGTTCCCCCTGTCCCGCGCTGGGTCCAGCCCGGACGTGACAGAGGGTTGCCCTGCATGTATTGATGCCGTCGGCCTGCAGCAGGTCCCGGATCGCCCGTGGCGAGCACCTCGTCTTTGGCAGGCATCTTTCGGCCGCTCCGGGGGTTTTTATGTTGAAAGTCCTTCCTCATATTCTCTTGTTTTAACCTTCAAATTCATGTTTTACCTCCCTTTCCGCTTGATTTCCTTGGTGCTTGTGTTTACTCAAATCAAATGATTTCGGTTATGGGAAGCACGTATACGTATATGGGAAGTTCGTTTCAGGTGTTTTCGGGATGGTACAGCGGATGGCGGGATCAAAATTCTTGCTCGGAAACCCTTGCTATTAAGGGGTCTATGGCGGAGGGCGAGGGATTCGAACCCCCGGAAGGAAGACCCTTCAACTGATTTCAAGTCAGCCGCCTTCGACCACTCGGCCAGCCCTCCGCGGCATCCAATTATATAGAATTCCAGCAAATTACGCCAACCTTTGATTTGTTTCTCCTGCTTCCACAAGAAGCGTTTTAAAGGCTTTCTTTCCAGGACTCCCCTTTGGTGACACGGCCTTTTGGGCCCTTTGACAGCCCGGATCCCCCTTGTTTTGCGGCCATGAATCTGATTGTCTCCCCGATGCTTTCTGTTTTTTCAAGACAACATAGACAACATATTCTGCCTGAGTGGTTGCTCAGGTCCTTGGGACGGGATATTTGTCGATCCGATAGGGCAAGGTGTCGGGTCAGGCAATGAGCAAAGGTAAAGATGTAAAATGACCTTGATGCAAACCCTGTCGACTGCGGCAAAAGACGTCGCTTGAAATTTTTCTCCGCCTTTTTGGAAAACAGCTATTATAATGTCAGAAGCAGAACAATGATGACAATGCCGTGAACCGGTATGAGGGGTATGGTCGAAAGGAGAGAGCTTGATGAAAAGACGAGTGTTTGGACCAGTCATGGTTGTGATTTTCCTTGCTTCCCTTATTTCGGTTGCCGCCGCGCAGGAAAGCTGTCCCGCGCCGGAGGGGATGAAAGTGATTTTGCTTGAGTCAAACTGGATTTTTGATCCAGCCACCGGACTCCTGAACGGAACGGCGACAGTGCTCAACACCTCCGATTCCGATGCCGTAGTACCCGGCGTGATGTTCAACCTGTATAACATGAAAGGTGAACTCTTTGACAGCGTTACCATTCGCGGAAAGCAGCCCAGGGTCGCTCCGGGAGAGAAAACCGAAGTGCCCTTCGAGATCAAACTGAAAGAAATTCCCCTGTCAGTGATGATTGCGCCTGTAGAGGGTATGGCCTTTACATGAGGCTAACAGGGGTCGCGTTGCGTCCCGGGAAGGAAACATTCCGAGAAAGGAGTCTTCCGTCATGGAAATGGACAGCATTATTGAGAAATATGTCTGCAAACCTTCAATAATTGCAGTGGTCGGTGCGTCGCGCAATCGCGACCGTCCGGTATATGACGTGATGGAATACCTGAAAGAACAGGATTTCGACCTGTATCCCGTGAACCCTGCTTCTGCAGGAGAGACCATTCACGACTTGCCGTGCTACGGAAGCCTTCATGAGGTTCCGGAAAGGGTGGACATCGTGGCACTTTTCATTGCGCCGAAGCATCAGGAAGCCGTCCTGGATGATCTCCGGGGACTTTCGTATAAACCCGTCGTATGGATGCAGCCGGGCGCGGAAAACGACGAGGCCGAAAAAAAGCTGAAGGAAGAAGGGTATGAAGTTGTCAAGGGAGCCTGTCTCATGATGACCCACCAGGTATATTGTGCGGGAGAAGATTGAGCGAATTTGGGAACAGGAGCTTGACCTCGGCGGCTTGGGGGGGTAGTATATCGCCATAAGTTAGGGCAACCTAAAAAATAAGGGGCGATGTACATGCCTGAAAGAAAAGTCTATCTGGATCATTCTGCAACGACACCGGTTGCCGCCGAGGTATACGAAGCAATGAAGCCATTTCTTCTCGAAAAATACGGCAACCCGAACAGCCTTCATTCCTGGGGTATGGAGGCCAGGAAAGCCGTTGAAGAAAGCAGGGCTTCCATTGCCAGACTGCTGAATGCGGACCCCCGTGAGATCGTTATAACCGGGGGAGGCAGCGAAGCGGACAATCTCGCAATCAAAGGCACGGCTTTAGCCCTGCGCGAAAAGGGCAGGCATATTATTACGTCTGCAATAGAACACCATGCTGTTTTGGATGCCTGCAAGTGGCTTGAAAGCCAGGGGTTCGAGATCACGGTCCTTCCTGTCGATTCCGCCGGCATGGTGCGTATCAGCGACCTTGAGAAGGCGATCAAGGATGATACCATCCTTGTGACCATTATGTATGCCAATAATGAAGTGGGGACCATCCAGCCCGTGGAAGACATTGTAAGGACGGCGAAAGAACGCGGTGTCCGGGTCCACCTTGACGGCGTTCAGGCCGTTGGGCACATACCAGTTGATGTGAAGGCTCTCGGCGTGGATCTGCTGACCCTTTCCGCTCACAAGATGTACGGCCCGAAAGGGATCGGTGCGCTCTATATCAAAAAAGGGGTAAAGGTGGTTCCCCTTGTCCACGGCGGAGGTCAGGAATTCGGACTCAGATCCGGTACGGAAAACACGGCGGGAATCGTGGGTTTCGGCGCTGCGGCGGAACTCGCCATGCGGCGTCTGGATCAGGGCGCTGTCGAAAGCGAAAGCCGGCTGAGAGACCTCCTGCTGTCGGGGATCACCGAGAAAATCCCTCACTCCCATGTCACGGGGCACCCCGTGGAGAGGCTTCCCTTTCACGCGAGTGTCTGCTTCGACTACATTGAAGGGGAATCCATGCTGCTCAGGCTCAATGCAGCGGGCATCGGTGCTTCCAGCGGGTCTGCATGCACGAGTGGGAGCCTTGAAGCCAGTCACGTGCTTTTGGCCATGGGAATCCCCCATGTGCTGGCTCATGGTTCGTTGCGGCTGACGCTGGGCAAAGACACAACGGAGGAGGACGTTCTTTATGTCCTGGAGACGCTTCCGAAAGTCGTGTCTGATCTGCGCGCCCTTTCCCCCCTTGGAAAAGAAAGCTCCTGACGAGGTGAAAATGATGATGTATTCAGAGAAAGTGATGGAACTTTTTATGAACCCGAAAAATGCAGGCCGAATGGAGAACCCCGACGGCGTTGGCGAGGTCGGCAATCCCCAGTGCGGGGACATTATGAAGATTTACATCAAGGTCAAGGACAACCGCATTGAGGATATTGCCTTCGAGACCTTCGGCTGTGCCTCGGCAATCGCGTCGAGCTCGATGGTCACCGAAATGGTGAAGGGCAAGACCCTTGACGAGGCCCTTGCGGTATCCAACAAGGATGTGGTCGAAGAGCTCGGAGGACTTCCCCCGCAGAAGATTCACTGCTCCCTCCTGGCGGAAGAGGGGATCAGGGCGGCCATTGAAGATTACCGGAAGAAAGCGGGAGTTAACTGATGACGGAAGGAAAGGTCATTGCCGTATGCATGTCCGACCGGAAAGGCGTTCCAAAGAAGAATGTCGGGGAGGCGGTGCTTGAGGTCGGCAAGGGGCTTGTCGGTGACGCTCATGCTGGATTCGCCCATCGGCAGGTGAGCATGCTCGCCTTGGAGGACATCGAGATCATGAAAGCAAAATTGCCAGAACTCGAGCCGGGCAGTTTTGCAGAAAACCTTACCGTCGCCGGATTGGACCTGGAAGGCCTTCCCCTCGGTGCGCGCTTCAGGGTAGGCGAGGCGCTGATCGCCTTGACCCAGATCGGCAAGGAATGCCACAGGCGGTGCGCCATCTATCACCAGACCGGTGACTGCATCATGCCTGCCAAGGGCCTCTTTTTCGAGGTTCTTGAGGGAGGAAAAGTTGCCGTGGGGGATCGGGTAAAGCGCCTGGACTGACCGGTTCCGGCGGTCTTTTGCGGGAACCCAAACACAAGAGAGCATTCTCTTCAGCCGAGTGCCATCGATGAATACGGGAAAGGGGACGAATGAACCCGTCCCCTTTTGTTTTCGTGAATCCTTGTTTTATAATTGAAAAACCCGCCACGGTTGTTCGGAGGCATGTAATGGGACCAGTCGTTTCAACCTGTTTCAGGGTTCGTTACGGAGAAACGGACCAAATGGGTTTTGTCTTCAATGCCCATTATCTGACCTGGTTCGAGGTAGGCCGCACAGAATATTGCAGGGCCCTCTCTCGTCCCTATACCTTGTGGGAGAAAGAGGGTATCTTTCTGCCTGTGGTGGAAGCGTCCATTCGGTACAAGAACCCTTTGCGGTACGATGACAGGGTACGTCTCAAGACGAGTGTCCGGGAGGTGACCCCTTACAGCATCACCTTTGTCTATAAGGTGATCAGAGAAGAGGAAAGCCGGGTTGCCGCGGTAGGAAGCACGAAACATGCCTTCTGCGACAGGACCGGGAAGCTTGTCAGGGAGCCGGAGCCTTTTTACGGATGGCTTTTAAGACAGCTTGAACAAACCATGGAAGAGGTGGTTCCGCATGAGCGAAAAACGGATATTGCTCGGGAATGAAGCCATAGCTCGCGGGATCGTCGAGGCTGGGTGCGAAGTTGCGTCCGCATACCCGGGAACGCCCTCCTCGGAGATTCTGCCGGCTGTAGCGCACTGGGCAGATGAACTTGGAACCAAAACCGTCGTCGAATGGGGCGCCAACGAGAAGGTGGCCTTCGAAATGGCCGCCGGGGCGTCCTTCGCCGGCAAAAGGGCCTGCGCCGTCATGAAGCAGGTCGGTCTGAACGTGGCTGCCGATCCATTCATGAGTGTCGCCCATTTCAGGATCAAAGGCGGGTTCCTGCTTGTCGTAGCCGACGATCCGGGGCCCCATAGTTCCCAAACCGAACAGGACAGCCGGTTTTTTGCCATGTTCGCCAAGGTCCCCTGTTTCGATCCATCGACGGCGGCGGAGGCCAAGGAAATGGTCTTCGATGCCTACGAACTTTCTGAACGGCACGAAATCGTCACCATGCTCCGCCCTTCGGTGAGAGTCGACCATTGCAGGCAGGACATTGAGCTGAAAGACCTTATCGATATCGAACGTCCTGCGAAGTTTGAAAAAGACATCTCCCGGTGGGTGTGCCTCCCCGCCAACGTGCGCATCAATCATCCTTTGCTGAACCAGAAGAACGATGCCATCAGGGAGGAGTTCGAAAAGGATTTCGCAAAGTACAATTATGAAGTCCCCTCGGAGGAACCCGCCAGGCTCGGGATTATCGCTGGCGGAATCTCCTTCTCCGTTGTGAAGGATCTTCTCCGGAGCATGGGCAGAAAAGACGTGTCCATCCTCAAGATCGGGACGCCGCACCCGCTTCCGGTCAAAATGGTGGAAGATTTCATTGCCCGTCATGACAATGTCCTGGTCCTTGAGGAGACCTACCCCGTTATCGAAATGCAGATTCCGGACAGGACGAAAGTGAAGGGGCGCTGGAATAACTGGGTGCCGCGGGCCGGAGAGTTGCTTCCCGAGGTCATAGAGGAAATCCTTTACAAGGTCCTTGGCGAAGAGATGCCGAAGACGGCCGACGCCCATATCAAAAAAGCCCTCGAGGAGCTCAAGGTAACTCCCCGGAAACCCATGCTGTGTCCCGGTTGCCCTCACCGGGCGAGCTTCTTTGCCATCCGGCAGGCTTTGCCGAAGGCGATCAATCCGTCGGACATCGGTTGTTACACCCTGGGAGTGAACCAGAAGGCCGTCGACTCCGTTATCGACATGGGAGCCTCGGTGACCCAGTCTTCAGGGTTTTACATGGCCCACAAGGTGGACGGAAAAGAACGCCCCGTCGTGGCGACCATCGGGGACTCCACGTTTTTCCATATGGGGCTTCCCGGTTTGGTCAGTGCCGTTTACAACAGGCATGCCTTTGTCCTTGCCATACTTGACAACAGCATCACCGCCATGACCGGTGGGCAATCCCACCCGGGTATCGGCGACAAACTGCGCAAGGGCGACAAGGGAAGAAAAGTCGAGGTCGAGGATGCCGTCAAGGCTTGCGGTGTTTCCTGGGTCAAGACGGTAGAGGCTTATGATGTGGAAACCGGCAAGGAGCTTGTCAAGGAAGCCTGGGAGCACGCCAAGGCAAACGAGGAACCAACAGTGGTCATCTTCAAGCATCCTTGCATGCTTTTGAAGCGGGAGCAGGAAAAAATCCCTGTCAAAGTCGATCCTGAAAAGTGCATCGGATGCCGGTTCTGCATCGATTATTTCAACTGTCCCGGACTTGTCTTTGACGAACAGACCAAGAAGGCCTACATCGACGAGAGGTTCTGCGTCCAGTGCGGGGTCTGCATTGATGTCTGCCCCCACGGCGCAATCCAGGCCGTGGACAGGGAGGAGGCATAGCCATGCAGTATGTGATCGTCGGCATCGGCGGTCAGGGGATCCTCTTTTCAAGCCGGGTTCTCGGACACATTGCCATGTCCAAAGGGGAAACGGTCATTGGCAGTGAGGTTCACGGAATGGCCCAGCGCGGGGGATCTGTGATCAGCCACTTCAAGATCGGAAGCTATTCGAGCCCCCTCGTCAAGGCGGGTGAAGCCGACACGCTTCTTGCCTTTGACCAGAACGAGGCCTTCAGGAATTTCCACTTCCTGGGGGAAGGCGGCAAGGCCGTCGTGAACGTGCATGACAAAAAGGCTCTGGAAAACGGGCAACTTCAAAAGTACATTGAGGAACGGTCGCTGGACGTCCATCCTATCGAGGGGTATGAAATACTCAAAAAACATATGGGTGGAAAGTTCCTGTTTCTGAATGTGCTTATCCTCGGCGCCATGTGTGGAATTGGTGCCGGGAACGTGACCGTGGAAGAAGTACGTCAGGCTATACGCCAGCTGGCGCCGCCCAAATTCGTCGATGCCAACCTGAAAGTGGTCGACCTGGGGTATGAAGCAACGAGGTGATGAAGCCTTCGATACGAAAGCGGGGACCCTGGTCGGATCCCCGCTTTTTTTGTGTAAGAAGCCCCCTTTTTTTGGGAAACAGCCCCGAAAGGCCTTTTCTCTTATGGAACTTTTGGTCTGCCTGCTCCTTTGTTCGGTTCTTGCAGGGGCGATTCTGGTAACCTTTCTCCCACCCTGACTGGAAGAACACAGAAACCGGGTTGCTTTGCGGGAAGGCGAGCAGATCGCCCGCTGGATACAAAGAAGCTTGATCAAAGCCTGCATAGAGAGAAGGGCCTTTGACATCAAGTACTACAGCGGCCGGAGGGATTTTATACGGATTCAGTGGTACAGCCCGCCGGAGCAGGAAACCTACAGCACTGGTGGAAAGTGCTGGATCCATTTCGATACGAATGGGCAGGTACGGCCAAGGTATTCCCCTGCCTGGCACACCATGACGCCCGCGCTGACATTGAAGATTTACACCGGCGACGACAAAAATAAACCGCAGCGGCCGGTGGCGAAAATCACCATTTCAGGGTACTGCCTGGTTTCTTTTCGCAAGGCCGAATAGGGTCTTGTCTTGAAAAAGATGTAGATAACGGGTATAACTGGGACCAGCCCTGTTAGTCTGCAGCATGTAAAACGATGTCCCGTACCTGCCCTTTCCTGAAAACGGAAAAGCCGGGTTTCGAGGACCGGGAGGAAATTTGAATGCCCGTCAAGCCATGGTGGAGAGAAACACTGGAGACAATCCTTTGGGCCCTGGTGCTGGCCCTCATCCTGAGAACCTTTGTGGTCCAGGCTTTCTGGATTCCGAGCGGTTCCATGATCCCGACGCTGTTGCCCGGCGATCGCGTTCTTGTGGCGAAGTTCTGGTATTCCTTCACGGAGCCCAAGCGAGGGCAGATCGTCGTCTTCGAGTATCCCGTCGACCCGAAACGGGATTTCGTCAAGAGAGTCATCGGCTTGCCGGGGGAGGTGGTCGACATCCGTGACGGAGTCGTACACGTTGACGGCAGCCCCCTGTCGGAGCCCTACGTGCAATACCATGATTCCTATGACATGGAAGCGACC
>JBNGDE010000055.1:0-9527 GCA_049974925.1 Thermovirgaceae bacterium
TCAAAATCCGCCGGGCCAGAGGCCTGTGGGAGTTCGAGTCTCCCCTCCGGCACCATCATAGTGAAGAGAGGACCCCGGGAGATGAAGCCCGGGGTTTTGTTTTGACCTGAAAAAAACCAGTTATAGAGCTTCATAGTCCTCTCAGACAGGTATGATGCATTGCAGCGAAATTCCGGCACAAACCGGGTGATGCTTTCCGCTTTCCCAAACTCTCTCCCGGCGTTCTCTACAGGCTGTCGAGAATACTGTCCAGGCTCTTTTCGGTGCATTTTTCAAAAGCCCCTGCAATATCCCCGGCCCGTTGCATTCTTCGTGATACAGCCTCAAGGGCCGGCGGATTTCCGTAAAACCTGTTTTCTGCAGAGGCCTGTTTCTGTTCAAGATTTGTTATCTTTTTGCCGGATGTCAGTTTGTCGGCCAGATACAGCAGGGACCTGTTCGAAAGCAGGGGCTCGCCTTCGGGAAGATTCATGTGGTACCTGATGAGGTCTGCTGTTTCGGGAAACCCCCATTTTTCGACAATCGCCGCCGCTCGTTCGGCGTGGTCGGGCCGGGTCCTGGCCATATCGTGCAGGAGCGCAGCGGCTTCCAGCAACCTGCAGTTGGCGGGGACCAGGTTTTTCAGGTGAGATGCGAGCCGCTTGACAACGCGGGCCACGGCGAAACAATGTTCGCGGACTTCTTCGGGGGTGCCTGCCATTTCCAGAAAGGCCAGGCATTCGGTTTTCGACGGGATCCAACTCTTTGCTGCGAAGGATCTCAAGGCTTCATACTCCTCTGGCGTATCCATTTCCAGAACGGTCCCCTCGTCGGGAACTTCGAGAATCAGCGTTTCTTTTCGGTGGCGGTCGAGTAAGGCTCTGAGACCGCCATCACCGCTCCATTCCAGGATCTCCGGGATGAGTTCCGATGATATGAGCGGCGGGTGCCCCATCCGTCCCCTGAAGGAAGGGATTACGACAGGTGTGTTTTTATTCTGGAGAAAGGCTTCCCTCAGGGCTGTGTACGTCGCAGGTCGTATGAGAGGGATATCGACGGGAAGAAGAAAAAAAGCATCCATATCTTGGGAAATTGCAGCTGTCCCGGTTTGTACGGAAGAGAACATCCCTTTTTCGAAATGCTCATTGAAAACCGTCCTGATACCGTAACGAGCGGATTCAAGCTCGACGTCTTCCCGATAACATCCCGTGACAACCACAAGGTCCCCGACGCCGGCAAGATGCATCGAAAGAGAGGCCTTGCGAAGGGCCGAAGCTCCTTCGATATCCAGCAAGGCCTTGCATCTGCCCATTCTGGAGGAAAATCCCGCAGCCAGGATTACCGCTCCAGTTTTTAAAAGACCATTGTTCATTTCTTCTCCTCCAAACAGGTGCGAAGCTCATCGAAACCTTTTACAAAGACTGCATCGCCGGTTCTGGCGATAACCCTGGCATGACCATATTCGGGATCGTATTTAAAAGTGAGTGGGAATGGAAGTTTGAAAATATTGTGGATGAAAACCCTGAACACGCCTGCGTGGGATACCACGAGCCATCTTCCCTTCCGTTTCAGGAGGTCCGAAAGGAAGGGGACTGCGCGGGTTTCAAGATCTGTAAAACTCTCGCCGTCGGGGTATCTGAAGTCCTTGAGGTTTGTCTCCCTTTGCTGAACCATTTTCGGATATTTCAAAAGAATTTCCGCTTTTGTCCGCCCGTCCCATTTGCCAAGGTCGATTTCTGCCAGTTCGTGCCTTACCTCCGGCATGATTCCGGTTTTTCCGCAGATGATCGTCGCCGTTTCACGTGCCCGTTTCAGGGGGCTGCAGAAACATCCCCGCCAAGCGAAGCCTTTGGCCCATTCCGCCATATGCCTGGCCTGGGCTTTTCCCTCGAATGACAGTTCCCAGTCTGTCTTGCCGAGAAAATACGTCTTTTTTTCCGGAAAGGCTGGTTCCCCATGGCGAACAAAGACAACGCTGTTTGTTCCCGGATGGGGTATTCCCGCCGCATCACAGGTAACATCATCCGTCTGCAAAATCTTCCCCGGGTTCATGATCCCGGCTCACCCTCCCTCCTGTTCCGGCCGTTGCCCTGTGTGTTGCTTCACCCACGCCCCGGTCCCGTCAATTGAAAACGATAAAAGAGACGGAGGCAACATGAAAAGGCTTAAAAGCTTTTCCCGGGAGTTTCTCGTGAGCAAAATTGAACAAAAAGAAAATTTATTAACCGGAAATTGAAACAATGAAGGGTCCGGAATATAGTCGAAAAAGCTTCGTGTACCTTTCTCAAACCAGATGGAACTCCGAGCCCGGGGACCTAAAGCGCCCGCCATGGTCCCGGGTCAATGGGCGTCTTGGAAACGAGATTGCCTCCCGTGATTGGAAAGGAGGGATCCAGTTTTCGTCCTGTCTTCCTGCACGTTTCGCGGTCGCATGTCTTGTAAAAGTATTTTCACCACAGGGAGGTCAAAAAGATGAAAGAGCAGTATTGCGTCAAATCCATTGCCATCAATGGCATTCCCCACCGTGTCATTGCCTCTCCTGATGAAAAGCTGGTCAATGCCATCAGGAAACAGCTCCATCTTACGGGAACCAAGCTTGGATGCGGTCAGGGGCAGTGTGGTGCCTGCAACGTCATTCTCAACGGCAAGGTCACAAGGTCCTGCATAACTCCCTGGAGAAAAGTGTCCGAAAACGCTGAAATCCTCACCATCGAGGGCATGGGGACTCCCGATAATCTTCACGCAATCCAGTGGGCCTTCATCGCCAACGGGGCCATACAGTGCGGTTTTTGCACTCCTGGTTCCATCGTGGCGACCAAGGGGCTTTTGGACGAAAACCTGAATCCCACACGGGAAAAGATCCGTGACTGGTTCCAGTCTCACTGGACCGCCTGCCGTTGCACCGGTTACAAGCAGATCGTCGATGCCGTCATGGATGCCGCCGCTGTCCTCAGGGGCGAAAAATCAATGACCGATTTCGCCAAAGCCCTGAAGCCCGGTGATTCGGTCTGGGGGACACGTTTCCCAAGACCCAGCGCAGTTTTTAAAGCGACAGGGACCTTTGATTTCGGCGACGATGTCAGCCTGAAACTTCCTCCCGGTACGCTGTATGCCGTACCAGTCTGCCCCGGGGTAAATCATGCCAGGGTTTTGTCCGTGGATATTTCCGAAGCGGAAAAAATGCCTGGGGTGTTCAAGGTCGTCACTTCCGCAGACATCAAGGCGAACAAGGGAACGAATCGAATTCGCGGTCAGGTCGGGTCCAAGACGGCGAGCACTGACGGCTGGGAGAGAAGGATTCTTGTGGAAGAAGGCGACAAGATCCGTCAGTGGGGCGAAGCCGTGGCCATTGTTTGCGCTGATACGGAGGAGCAGGCGAGAACCGCAGCGGAGGCCGTAATAGTGAAACTCGAGGAACTGCCCGCCGTCATGGATGTCAAGGCTGCGATGGCTCCAAATGCGCCGAAGGTGTACGAGGAAATACCTGATATTGATGACATCCCGAACTGTTTCAACAAGAGGCCTGTCATCAAGGGCGAAGATCCCGCGCCGCTTCTTGAGAAAGCTCCCTACGTGGTGGAAGGAAAGTTCTGGAGCTCCCGTCAGCCTCACATGACCCTGGAGACGGACTGTGGTTTCGGATACTGGGATGAAGAGGGGCGGCTAACCCTTCAGACGAAAAGCATCTGTATTTACAGGCATGCCATGATGGTCGCCAGAGGACTGGGCGTCCCGCCGTCGAAGATCCGTGTGATCCAGAACAATATGGGAGCAACCTTCGGATACAAGGTTGCTCCGACCAACGAACCGCTTATCGGTGCCTGCGTTATTGCAACGGGGCGTCCCGTCTACATGCGTCTTGACATGAAAGAGCATATCGTCCGCACTCCGAAACGGTCGCCCTTCCTCATGAAGCTCAGGATCGGAGCAGATGAGAATGGAAAGCTTGTGGGTCTGGAACATCACTGGTATGTGGATCACGGGCCCTATTCCGAATCCAGCCAGGACCTGACGAACAAGGGCGGCCAGTTCATCTGTGCGCCGTACAAGGTGGACAACATCCGTGGCGCAGGCTATACGCTTTTCACAAACCAGAAATGGTGCGGGGCTTTCAGGGCCTACGGCGCCCCCCAGACATACTTTGCGGGGGAACAGATTAACGACATGCTTGCCGAAAAAGTCGGCATGGACCCTCTGGATTTCCGTGAGTTGAACCTGATTCGCCCGGGTGACACCTTACCCAGCGGACAGAAACCGGAGGTTTACCCGCTTCAGGCCATGCTGTCGCGGATCCGGCCCCTGTACGAGGAAGCAAAGAAACGGGCCGAATCGAACTCAACCGGTACGGTGAAACGGACCGTCGGGGTCTCGATTGGCATCTACAATTCCAACGATGATGGCCCCGACGAAGCCGCAAGCAACATTGAGCTGACAAAAGACGGTGTCATCCTTTACAACACCTGGGAAGATCACGGCCAGGGCGCGGACATGGGCTGTGTCGGAACCGCCCACGAGGCGTTGAAACCCCTTGGCCTGCACCCGAGCCAGATCAGGCTGGTATGTAATGACACCGCGAAAGCCCCCAATAGCGGAGCAGCCGCTGCAAGCCGCTGCCAGGTCATGGTGGGCAACGCCATCGTGGACAGCTGCCGTAAACTCCTGGACGCCATGCGGAAACCGGATGGTTCGTACCGTACCTACGACGAAATGGTTGCAGAAGGGATTCCGACCTTTTATGAAGGCTATTCCCAGGCGACGGTCCGTGATATTGACGGCAAGGCTATCACCTGTACCGCCATGGATGATGCGACGGGGCAGGGGTATCCCTTTGCCAATCACATGTTCGGCATTTTCATGGCGGAAGTCGCTGTGAACAGGGAAACCGGAAAGGTGGAGGTGGAGAAATTCACCCTGGTGAGCGACGTCGGGAAAATCAACAATTACGATGTCGTCGAAGGGCAGCACTACGGCGGCATCGCACAGGGCATAGGCTTCGCCCTGACCGAGGATTTCGGCGATCCCCGGAAATACACGAACCTCGTTACCTGTGGGTTCCCCTACATCAAGGATATTCCCGATAACATCGAGCTCTATCACATGGAAACGCCAAGGGAATTCGGCCCCTTCGGTGCCTCGGGGACGGGAGAGATGCCGCTTTCCGCGCCACATGCGGCGATACTCAACGGGATTGCGAGAGCCTGCGGTGTGAGGATTTTTCAGATCCCCGCATTGCCGGAAAAAATATTGCAAGGCCTGAAGAAAGACTGAGGTGCGGGAAGCTGAGGAGGGATTGTCATGGCGGAGATCTACACGGGGAAAATGGAGGATCTTGAGCTTTTTGATGCCTCTTCGCTCGCACCGGGGGTAAAGAAACGCGTGGTTTTCGGACCAGGACGTTTTTGGCATGACTACACGATGAGGCACTTTTCGCTTCCCGCGGGCACGGTCGTTCCTGATCACGTCCACGACTGGCCGCACTACATGATAGGGCTCGGCGGAAAGGGGTATGTAATCATTGAGGGCCGGCGATGGGAGATTCCGCCGATGGGGTGGGCCCATGTGCCGGGTGGTCTGGTCCACGGCTACGAAAGCGTCGGACCCGATCCCTTCGTCTTTTTGTGCATCGTGCCGACCGAGGGAGACCCCCATATGAAATTAAAGCGATTCCGCATGGAACGTGCAAAACGGAAGGCGAAAAAGTCAGGCGAAAACGCCCCACAAGGGTAAAGACGGCTGGTAATCGAAGCCGCCCGGCACCAAAAAAGCGGGCGGCTTCCCCTTTTTGTACCACCCGAGGGAAGACTAGTGGAATATCTACGGTTCGTCCGCTAGTCCCAAAGCCGATACAGCTTCAATGGCCTGCCGACATTGCTGATGTCATACTCGAAGGTGGCCTCGCCCGTTTCAACAAGATACTCCAGATACCGTCTAGCCGTTGAACGGGAAACTCCGACGGCCTCGCCTGCATCGGATGCCGATACAGTGCCGGTATGGCAGGCTAAAAAGGTTCGGAACCGATCGAGCAGCTTGGTCTGGATTCCTTTTGGCGGATCATTCAGGCCTGCGGGAAAGCTTCCCCTGAGACTGGTGACCATGTCGAGGTCTTTTTGTTTCCAGGGGTTGGTGCGTTGTGTCAGTCCCATGTGGTACTGATAATACGCATGGAGGGCGCGTTCCAGGCGCTCAACGGAAAAGGGTTTTATCAGGTAATCGAATAACCCGAGGCAGACGCAACGACGGACGATGTCGGGATCGTCATCGTCCGAAAGGATCATCCAGTCGACTCTGGGGTACAAGGACCGAACCCGGCGCAGCGAATCTACACCATTCTACTCCTTGAGATAGATGTCCAGGAGGACGATGTGCAGATTCCCGCGCTCAAGGCATTCTTCGAGTTCCGTCCCGGTTGCCACTGTTTCCTTCAGACGAAAATATTGTGTTTTGGAAAGGGCAAGAGCATATTGTTTTTGAAGCGCCAGGGAATTGTCGGCGATAACACAGGAAAGTACCTTTATAGGCAGGCCACCCTGTACCTGCCCGGCGTCATTGTCATGAACCTCGTTCCTCCTTTCCAAAAAGGGAGGCACAGCCGTTTCCAGCAGTACCCTGACGTCCGGTTCCCCTGGGCTTGGACAGCCTTTAGGATAACCGGCTCGGAGAAACACCAGACTCGATAAAAGTATACCTCACAGGATGGAAGGGCAAAAGCTCAGGAGTCTCGCCGAAAGGTGTTCAGGTACGTCTTGCAGGGAACAAACACAGGCGGCAGGGTTCATTTTGCCCCGAAGGGATGTCGTGGTAAAAAAAATAAATACATAACAAGAAGCAAATAAAAACCAGAGTACGCATGTGAGGTGAAATACATGAAACTGAGTGCACGGAATGTTCTCAAGGGAACGGTCAAGGATGTCAAGACGGGCACAGTGAATACCGAGGTCGTGGTGGAGCTTGCAGGTGGAGAAGAGTTTGTTTCCATGATAACGAAGGAATCGGCGGAAAAGCTTGGACTGAAACCCGGAAAAGAAGTCTATGCGGTGATCAAGGCTTCCAATGTAATGATCGGAACGGATTAAAAACTCAAGCGTTAGCATGAAAGGGCGCCCACTGCGGGCGCTTTTTTATGGGCAGTCTCCACATAATGGAGTCTTTTCTTTACAAGAACCGGTTGTCGGCTTTCATCTTCTGCGCATTTTCGGAATTCTGCGTCAGCCAACCTGTTCTTGTGTCGTCGTCAGGTACGTCGGAAGCCCGACGGTGAAGGTGCAGCCATTGACCGAAACCAGGCTGATGACAACAGGAACCACTTGCCGCAAATCTGGGTGAGCCTGAACTATAGTTTTTAGGCTCATGAGAAATACTGCGTGATGCCCAAAAAAGACCCTCCTGCAGGGGGTCTTTTTTTGTTGACTGGCCGCTGGGGACAGGAAGTCATTTTGTTCGAGCCTTTTGCAATTTCTGTTTGCAGCGTTAAGCAGCGGAAATATAGAAAGGGTATCTCGATGAAGATATCGGTTACAATGCAAGGGACCTTCTTGAAGTTTTTCCAATGAACCAGTTATTTTTTTGAAATCGTTTTGGAAAAACAAAGTCTTGGATTTTCTGGCCAAAGGGGAACCGACTCTTTGGAGAAAACGGGTGTGATCCACGACCTGGGGAAGATCTCCATTCCAGCGGAGATCTTGAGCAAGCCCAGGCAGCTTAGTGACATGGAATTTGCCCTTGTGAAAGAACACCCGCAGAAGGGATACGAGATCCTCAAGGAAGTGGACTTTGACTGGCCCGTTGCTGACATGGTCCGCCAGCATCACGAACGTCTTGATGGTTCTGGCTACCCGCAGGGACTTGAAGGCGACGAGATTGCCCTGGGAGCGAAGATTCTCGCCGTAGCCGACGTGGTGGAGGCCATGGCCTCCCACCGGTCTTACCGGCCGAACCTGGGACTCGATGCGGCCCTGGAGGAAATCACCTCTGGTAGGAACGTCCTCTACGATTCGGAAGTGGTTGACGCATGTTTGAGGTTGTTTCATGAAAAAGGATATCAATTGCCGGCGCTATAAAGATTTTGCCCTAAGCTGCGTCTCAATAATCCCTCTTGTCGTCCTCCGACACGAGCTTTCCTTTCAGAAGCCGCCCCAGGTCATCCCACTCGGCTTTTCCCTTGGCGATGTCGCCGAGTCTTGAGATCTTGACCCGGGTCGGAAGGCGGTATCCTTCAGTGACAAGTTCTCCCCTTTCGACATGCCGCTCCATTTTTATCCGTCCCACCGGCCAGTAGCGCACGCCTATCGTGGGTGTGTCCCTGAAATAGCGCTCCAGAACCTCGCGGAGCTGGTTATCCCGGGCAAGAACGCGCAGCAGGAACAGGGGGCGCCCCTTTTTCCCCAGGGCCTGAACGATATGTGCCTCCAAAGAAACTTCCTGGAGGATTTCAATGGCCAGCCCCATTTCTTCGCCTGTGGCGTCATCCAGTGCCGATTCGAGCAGCCACAGGTCTTCGATTTCTTCCTCTGCGACAATCATGCCCCGCATGGCGCTTTTGCCCGGTTCAGCCGAATGCACGATCGCACCGGGTATGACCGAGGGCATTCTCGTTGTAAACCGTGCAGTTTTGGCCAGAAAGAGGAGGCCGGCTTCGTCGCAGGCTGCACCCTCGAGAGAGAGTCCGCGGATCGGGACACCATAATCTGCGGCGACGGCAAGAACCACGGAGGAGGGTACCGGTTCCGGGGTGCCTCCAAAATCCCGTGTTCCCGTTCCCGTCCCCACGGGAAGGGAGAGTATCCTGTGTTTCAGTCTTTCCGCCGTGCTGAAAAGAACCAGAACGGCGAGTATGGTTTGTAAGGCAAATTCAGGTTTTTCCCCTGCCGTTTTCCTGTAGCCGGCCAATTCCAGGAGCAATTCCGATGTCTTTTGTATCACCTGCGGCGAAAAATGTTTTTGCTCAGGAAGAATTTTTTCGATTTCACCCATGCCAAGGGTTTCCGGTAAAGCGGCATCCCTTTCTGTCCGTGTCGTTAGAAGCGCTCCCAAACCCTCACGGGTGGTTTCGAAGACAAGGCGAATGTCCCCTGCTTCTGGCACAACAAGGGTGCGGCGGATATCGGGTGCGCCCGTTTCTTTGACGATCGTTTCGAAGAGGCCCGCCAGCGCTGGGCCCGAGACGCCGCATTGCGGATCAATCAGGATCATCAGTTTTGCACCTTCAGGAACCGGTCCATTTTCCCACGCTCAAGCCCCTCGAGGTCGAGTGATACCACGGGAAATCCCGCATCCCGGACGACTGTGGAAATTTCGCCACGTCTTGACCATGCTTCTTCCATCTGCAGATGGTCTATCTCCAGCATTGCAAGCCCCGGCGGGAAAAAACGGATGCGGAAATTCCTGAATCCCATTCCGGCAAGGGTTGCCTCGGCGATTTTCAGGCGTTCGATCCAGCGGTCGTCAAGGGGGATTCCCGGAGGGAAACGGGTGGCAAGGCATGGAGCTGCGGGCTTCTCTGCGTTGGGCAGTCCGGCCTTTTTGGCGAGGTCACGGACCTCCTCTTTCGT
>JBNGDE010000056.1:0-9441 GCA_049974925.1 Thermovirgaceae bacterium
CTGATCAGTCGGATTGGTCCTCCAGGGTGAGCTCTTCCCGGGGCATTTCCATCCGGCCCACGTGTCGTTCCAGAAGGGGCAGTTTCATTTCATTGATAAAATCTTTCAGGCATTCGGCATCCACAAAGGCCGACCCGTCTTTCCATTTCACCCATACCCATTCTTCCGGAATATCCGCCGGGATTTTATCGGCAAGAATCCAACCCCGTTCTTTTGCTTCCTCCGGAAGGGGAGGGCCCTCTTCCTCCGGCAGTGAAACCCCTGCGTCAGGCCAGTACCCGTCTTCACCCCAGAGATGGCTCCGGGTGCGGAAACCGACGCCGACTTCCCGGTAGAAAAGTCTCGTGAAGGCGTCGGGCAGGGCATACCCTTCGATTTCCAGGTGACCGTGCCTAGCTTCGGATCGCGTTCCTTTTGCCGAGTAGCTTATCCGGTGATACATCCCCTTGCAAAGCTCGACGGGTTCCTCTTTTTCCTCTTCCGGGCCTGGCCTCTGCGGGATGGAAAGTTCTCCATCCTGGAAGGATTTTTCAAGCTCTTGTTCGAGAACGGTAAAATCATCTTCCGAAGCCGGCGGATCGGCCGGGTTGCTACCGGCCCAGGCTCCGGTCACGTGGATCAAGACGAAAAACAGCAAAACCACTAAATGCAGAAAGGATTTTGATTTCATCCACCGTCACTCCCCCTGTCGGATCAGATTGTCGAGCTGGTCCGCCATCCTGGGGTTGATCCCCTGCAGGATTTCCTTCTGTTTTTGCGCGGTTCGGGTATCCCCCGAAAGAAGAGCGGCCACTCCAAGCCCATAGTGCGGGTCGGCAAAATCGGGATCAAGCCTGATGGCTTCCTCAAAGGCGCCCTGGGCTTCTTCAAACCGGTCCACTCCGACCAGTGCGAAGCCCAGGCTGTTGTGTGCCTGGGGCGATGCAGGGTTGATGCCAACGGCCATTTCCGCCGCTTTCAGGGCTTCCTCGTAATGTGCCATAAAGACAAGCACCTGGGCAAGGTTGTTCCATCCCGCAAAGGACTGGGGATCCAGCTCCACGGCCTTCTTGAGGGCGGTTTCGGCTTCAGGATAATTTCTGTTTTTGACCAGCGCCGTTCCAAGCTGAAGGAATCCGGCCGGATCGTCGGGTTTTTTGTCGACGTATTGACGGAATATTTCCACTTCCTTTTCGCGGTTACCGAGAAGCCCCCATGCCAACCCCAGGTGAAAAAGGGCTTCATTCATTTGCGGATCCAGCGACAGGGCTTTTTCATAAGCATTGACAGCCTGCTCGTAGCTGCCAAACAAGGCGAGAGAACGCCCCTCAAGGTAATGAACCTGCGCAGAATCAGGGGTTTTTTCCTTGACTTCGCGGAAAACGGCCAGGGCTTCCTCGGGCTTTTCCCTTGCCAACAGAACGTTCCCCAGATTGATCTTTGCCAAGTCATAATCAGGGTTCACTACGAGGGCTTCCCTGAACATTTCCTCCGCCTTGTCAATATTGCCCGTTTTCCAAAAGGCGTTTCCCAGATTGTTATAAGCGCCGGGCAAATCCGGTTTAAGACGGATCGCCTCCTCATAATGCGGGATCGCTTCTTCCACCCTGTCGAGGTTTTCGAGAACGACCCCGAGATTAAAGTGCACTTCGGGCTGTTCCGGCAAAAGCTCCAGGGCCCGGGTCAAAAGCTCCAGCGCCTGTTCGAATTCCCCGGACTTGGCCTTTTCAACGCCTTCTTCAACTAGGGCAGCCGCATCTTCTTGCGGTTTCTGTTCCGGGTCCTGCTTCTGCTCCTGTGCGGTTGCCGGATAGGGCACAATGCCGGGAAAACCGCCCAGGACCAGGCATATTGCAAGGAGAAAACCTGTTACGCAACGTGCAGCCGAAAGTTCCCTTTCATTCAAAAGAAGCAGCCCCCTTCAGCGTCTTTGAAAAATCCCCGACACAGCAGTTTTATCTGTCCTTCAGTATCATACCGGAAGAGCCGGATCCCTGCCTCTGGGAAATGGCGGAAAGTTTCGTCGCCCTTATGATACGCTGCATGCTGAAAGTTATCCGGCCGCCACGCGTCTTGCGAACAAATCTATCTCCGGGAGTTTCTCCACAATATCCCGGCCCTAGATAAAGTGCGACTTCGTCTCCTCCAGTGTGAAACCGCAAGCTTTGTAAAGATGCCGCACAGCCGGCAGCTCGCTGACGGTTCATAGAAAGATCCAGTGGTAACGTCCTTGCCGGCAGGAAGCTCTGCTGAGAGGATACACCCCGCAGTCACAGCCCGCAAATCGCGAAAGGGGTATTTGATGAACCCCGGGATCCGAAGCGGCAATAACGCTCCCGGGCAGGTTGAAAGATCCCACGGGACATGGTCGAAACACCGCCATATATGCTATTCTTCAAGGCATAATCCGAAAGCGGGATCATCCCTTGAAAAGCTTCCGCCGGCGTTTGGCAAAACTGATGTTCGGCCTCATCCTTTATGGCCTTGGCATCGTCATGACCATGAAGGCAAACCTGGGCTTTGCACCCTGGGACGTATTCCACCAGGGAACGGCAAATGTGTTCGGCATTACCATCGGTTCTGCCAGTATTGCCATCGGGCTGATCATATGCATCCTCGTCGGCCTGGCGGGTGAAAAACTCGGCCTCGGAACGATCCTGAACATGCTTGTCATCGGCCTGGTTGTGGACGCCGCACTTTTCCTGGAGATCATTCCGGCGATGCAAGGCTGGATCCAGGGAATCGCCATGATGATCGGCGGGCTGCTTGTCATCTCACTGGCTTCGTATTTTTACATCGACTCTGGCTTCGGCGCAGGACCGAGAGACAGTCTCATGGTGGTCCTCGAACGGAAAACAGGTCTCCCCGTGGGAGTCTGCCGAGCCGTCGTCGAAGGTTCCGCCGTACTCTTCGGCTGGATGCTCGGGGGTCCCGTCGGACTCGGAACCGTCCTCGCCGCCTTCGGCATAGGATTTTGTATCCAGCTTGTCTTCTCCCTCCTCAAATTCGAGACAACCCGTGTCAGACACGAAACCCTGCAGGCGACGTTCCGCCAGTTTTTCTCCTAAAAAGGAGCTTTCTATCCCGTTTCGGCCGTGATTTTGACGCGTTTCAAGTGTCTTTAGGCCCTTATACCTTCTGCAGGCTCTCTCTACAGGCCTCCCCGCCGGAGGATCATCCCGGCAAGGTCTTTGGCATTCTGAACAGCCCTGGCATCGGCGTCATTGTTGAAGTAGGCATAGACGTCGAGGCCCCTGTCAAGGTGGTCTTTGATCCGGTCCGCCCAGGGCGTGAGCTCTTCCCTGCTGTAAATCCATTGGTACGGACTGTCTCCAAGCCCGTGAAAACGGAAATAGGAGAATTCCGCCGTCACCGGGGCTTCGGCGGGAAGACCCCTGCGGCTCACCCCCACGAAGGCGACCTGGTGTCTGGAAAGGATTCGGGCTGTTTCATCAAGGGAATCCCACCATGACCGATGGCGGAACTCAACAGCGTTGCGTCTGTGGGCCGGTAAAAGGCTGCAGAAATTTTCGAGAAGGGTGGAGTCAAAGGCCAGCGACGGCGGAAGCTGCCAAAGGAAACATCCGAGCTGCGGCAAAATCGCTGTTCGCCGGAAAAACCGCTGGATTTCATCACCGCAGTCTTTCAGGCGTCGGTAATGGGTAATTCGACGCGATCCTTTCGCGGCGAAGACAAACCGCAAAGGCGCCCTTTTTGCCCAGGACCGCAGGAGCTTTTCGCCCGGCAGGCGGTAGAAGGACATGTTTATTTCCACCGTGGGGAAATCGCCGGAGTAATATGAAAGCCATTCCCCGGATTTCAGATCCGTCGGATAGTAGGTTCCTTTCCAGGAATCATAGGACCACCCGCTGCAGCCGATCAGGCACGTTCCACGGGGCCCTTCCCGCGGCCAGGGGTCCCTGAGGCGTTCTTTCGCCCATCGGTCCGTTTGCGACTCCCTTTTCTTGACGGCTTCCTTCCAGTCCGCCCTGTTGCGCACGCCCTTCGGTACACCCTGTTTATGATGCTTCAGCTCCCGGTGTGCGATCTCATGGAGCAAAATGAACCTGAAAAGCTCCTCCGGCATGATGTCACGGTTCCCCCATTGCCGGTAATACTCTTCGGGGTCGAAACGCTCAAGCATCTCCACCCATGCCGTTTCCTCCGAGCTTATGGTGATCCTGGCGAACATATCCGCTCCAAGGTCCTTTCGAAAAACGAGCTTCACCGACCATGCGGCGGCAAGCGCTTCAAGCCATGTCTTTTCCGCTTCTTCGAGGACAAGCTCCTTTGCACCCACTTCACTGACGCCGTCCTTTCAGCGGTGGCCTTTTGGGTTTTGCAGATACCCAAAAAGGGCGAGCCAGACACAGGGAGGACTTGAAGACGTCCAGACAACGCGGTGGCGGATGTGAGCCTCGATGAAAAGCCAGTCTCCGGGAACCAGTGACACCGTTTCCCCGTTATCGTATTCAAGAAGGGCCTCGCCGGCGAGGAGCAGGACCCATTCATCCTCCTTTTGATCGTACCATTCCCCGGGCGGAGTCACATCACCCCGCGAAAGGATCCGTTCAACGCGGATATCAGGTGTCTCCAGCAAAACCTCCAAGAATTCTCCGGGAGGAAGATTATCAGGGATTTCGTACAAATTGCCCCGGCTGTTCATCCTTCCCCACCCCATTCGGCCTTCAAGGACTTTCGCTTCCTCTTTGCCTCATAAAGTCGGAGGTCTGCTATCCTGACCAGGGAATCGGCCTCCATTCCGTCATCGGGACAGGTGGCAATGCCGAAATCCGCAAATATCTTTACTCCTTCCTCACTCCAGGTTCTCCCGGCCATTTCGTTTTCGATCCGCTCCATAATCACCTGGGCCTCGGCCTGTCCCGTCTCCGGCAAGAGGGCGATGAACTCGTCGCCTCCGTACCGGAAAAAGGAATCCGAGGCCCTGAGGCCCGCCGCCAGGAAGCTGGAGATCTCGATAAGCACCTGATCCCCCACCGAGTGGCCGTATCTGTCATTGACATCCTTGAAATCTGCGAGATCGATCATGACAATGGAAAAAACCGTCCGATACCGGGCGGTACGGCTGATTTCCTCTTTTATTTTTTCGTTTAAGCAGCGTCGGTTCCATTGTCCCGTGAGTGGATCCTGAAGGGATCGTGCCATGGTCCGGTCCAGCAGTTCGTAATGGGCCCAAAGCACACCAAGATGCCTTGCCAGAATGGTCAGGCACCTGATGTCCTCTTCCCGGAAAGCCGCCGCCTGGCCGCTTTCGACACAGAGCACCCCGTAAACACGCTCGCCGAAGATGATCGGGGCATCCACTTCGGAAAGGGTCTCCTCGTCGAGACGAACAAAATTTTCCGAGGCCCTGACATCGGGAACATTCACCACCGCTCTCGTCCTGATGGCCTGGCCACACAGGCCCCCGCCGCTTTCCCAAAGCTTTCTGCTGCGCTCTTCGAGAAACCCTGGGGTCACGGCCTCGGGACGGCTCGAAGCCAGGATCCTGGATTTTCCGGTTTTTTCGTCAAGGACGGCATTGATTTCGACCAGCGAATACCTTGTCCTTTCCCGGAGCCGGAGGGCAATGCGGTTGCAGAGGGACACTATGTCCGTTTCGGTGGCCGCCGCCGTCACGATGTCATGGAGAGCCTCCATGAGGTCCAGGTCCCGCTGGAGCCGGCGGAAAAACTCGATGTTGTCAAGCTCCACCGCCAGATGGCTGCAGAGGATCGACGCCAGCTGCAGGTCCTCCCTGCGAAAAGCATCTTCATGATATTCATCGAGGACGAGCACACCCCAGAAAGTCTCGCCATATTTGACGGGAATCACCATTTCCGAGCGGGTTTTTTCGTCATCAGGGAAGTAATCGGGATCCCGGGTCACATCATTGCTCAAAGCGGGTGTTCCCGTCCTGAGGACCCTCCCGATGAGCCCTTTCTCGCCTGTAAGAATCTCGTCAATGACATCCATCGTAACGGACTTGCCGTGACAGGCGGCCAAAGTCAAGGGGCTCGACGGTGCCTCACGCAAAAACAGGTAGACCTTGTCGTACCCGAGATTGCTGTAGATGGAACGCACGAACCTCTCGATAATTTCCTGTCTGTCCCTGGAGGGAAAGAGTTCCAGGGAGATATCCAGAAGAATCCGGTTTTGGGTGTTTCTCTCCGAGAGGGTCTTGAGGTTGGCGGAAAAACGTTCCTCCATCTTCATGTGGCTGATGGCATTTCCCAAAACGGCGGCGACGAGTCTGCAGAAAAGGCCATCGTCCTCGCTGAACCCACGGGGGTCGGCCGATTCCACAGCAAGAATCCCCCATCGTGTCCCTTTTGAAATGACAAGGACCACAATGGCGTACCGGGCCTCTGGCATCCCCTGCTGGTATCCTCTGGCGCAGGGAAGCTCAATAGTGCGTGATACCCCCTTGTCGAGGCTTCTCCACAGGAAGCCGCCGCCTTTGGAAAGCTGGAAAATACCGGGAGGATGTTTGGAGAATGCAACCGCTTCAAGCCTGTCGCACCTGGCATTCATCAGGTGCAACGAAGCCGAGGATTGCTGTAACGAATCAGCGATTACATCGACGGCAGCCTGACATGCGTAAGGGATGGACCGGACCTTTTCGATCCTTTTGATGAGATCAAGCAAATCCGCTTCCCGCATTGGCAGTCCTCCAGATCGCCCCAAAACGGTAACTTTGATTTCACGCGTTCATTCTAGCATGTTACTAATCTGATTTGGTGCTATTCTATCACTGCAACACAACCCGATGGAAGGACCCCCTTCATGTCGATGCCGTCTGTCTTTCGGCCTTGCAAACATACAAGCGCTGGTCCGCTGTTTCCATAACGGCCTTCAGGCCTGCCCCGTCTTCCGGGAAAGAGGCAACGCCGTAATCGAGTCCCACGAAGACTGAAGAGGGAACACCCTGCAAAAAAGCGCTCCTGATGTCTTCTCTCAGCCGACTGAGGACCGTTTCCGCTTCGTTGCGGCCCGCGGCGGGCATGAGAAGAAGAAACTCATCGCCGCCGTACCTGGCGACGATGTCGCAATCCCGCGAAAATTCTACAAGGAAGGCACCGACACCGCGGAGAACGGTGTCCCCCATGGCATGGCCCAGCCTGTCATTGATGGCTTTGAAATCGGTGAGGTCGATCATGGCCACCGAGAAGGTTCCCCCGTAGCGGGCAAGGCGCTCGGATTCTTCCTTGATCCTGGTAAAAATATACCGGCGGTTCCAGAGCCCTGTCAGCTCGTCCACCAGGGCCTGGGTTTCGAGCCGGTCGATCAGCTCGTGTGTTCTCCAGATGGCGGCCAGATGAGCCGAGAGTAGACGATAGACTTCTTCATCCTGACGCGAAAAAGGCTTTTCGTCTCCCACAGAGAGGACCCCCATGACCCTGCCCCCCTGGAAGATGGGTACGTGAAGTTCGGAAAGCATCGATTCAAGGAAGGGAACGTAGTCTCTCGTCCGGCCGACATCAGGGACGTGATAAATTTCCCCTTTCGCCGCGACCCTGGCGACGAGACCGCCTCCCTTTTCCGCCAGATAGTTCGAGAGTCCTTCAAGCTCGTCTTCGGCGTGCAGGTTTGAAGCGAGAAATTTCATTCTCGGAAGGCCGCTGCCGGACAGTTCCCCCTGCGGTACGGAAACGGCCATCGCCTTGTAGCGCATGCTTTCCGCCAGGGAGCGTACGACCCTTTGTGCCATGGATTTCAGGTCAGAAGCTGCTGCCGCCTCACGGGTCACTTCGTGAAGGAGCCGCATCCGTTCATACCCTTCGTCCAGTTGCCTGAGAATCTGTTTGTTCTCCAGCTCCGCCGCCATGTGAAGGCCTATCAGGTCCAGCAGCTCCAGGTCACTCTGGGAAAAGGCGTTTCTCCTGAAGGCGTCGGCCACGATGAAACCCATAAGTCTTTCGCCAAAAGCCACGGGAACGATGATTTCCGACAGGACCCGCGGGTCATCGTCATGAAAATGCGGGTCGGCATCGGCATCGTTGGTCAGATAGGGTTCCCCCGTTTCGATGATGTGGCCGATGATTCCCTGATTCTTTTCCTTCAGGGACTCCAGGAGGTTCGGGTTCAGGGGTCGTGTTGACGCTACGGGCCTGAAAGGGTGCCCTTCGCTTTCCCTGACATGGATCGACACCTCGCCGAGCCGGAATTTTTCGTG
Organism: Thermovirgaceae bacterium; assembly: GCA_049974925.1. GTDB lineage: Bacteria > Synergistota > Synergistia > Synergistales > Thermovirgaceae > UBA1876. Next base: position 8,156 of record JBNGDE010000056.1, read on the forward strand.
TACCGTCTCGATGACGGCGTGGAAAAGTTCGTCCTGGGTTGAAGCCGTGGACATGCCGTGAAAGAGGCCGAGCACACGGCGCTGCATGCCCGCAAGGTCCTGCTGCTCCCTGTAACGGGTGTCAAGATCCTCATTCGCCAGCATGTGTCCCAGAACCTGCCCCAGGATCCCCGCCAGAAGCTCCACGAGGCGGATCTCTTCAGAAGAGAACTTCCCCACTCGACGGGATTCGATATTGAGCACTCCGTGAACCATGCCCTCCCACTCGATGGGGACACACAGTTCCGAGCGCATGCCGGGGATGCCGGCAATGTAATCCGGGTCTTTTTTTACATCATCGATGGATTCGTGTTCGCCCGAAAGGTAGACGCGCCAGCAAACGCCCTTGCCCCTCTGAAGGGAGGCCATAGCCGTCGGAATGCCGCTGTGCCCGCGCAAGACAAGCCGATCTCGCCCGGGTTCATACAACATGGCCGCAGCAAGGTCGTATCTTTCCAGCCGGCCAATGAATTCCGTCGCGAGCCCGCAGGCTTCATCGGGGGTCTGGGCACGTCCAAGTTCCCTGACATACTCCAGCACCCAGAGGTGTTCCTTCGCGATGCGGCGTCCGGCAAAACGGACAAAAAGGGCCAGACCCCCGTTCGCGGCAACAAAGGCCGCAAAAAGGGCGGGCATGTTCTGGAAGAAAGGGGAATAGAGGAGAGCGGCGAGAAAGAAAAGGGCCACATAGACGGCAATCCCGCTCCTGGATGCCTTGAGGGCGGTGACGGAGGAGAGGATGGTGACGGAACCGGCAAATAAAACACTCTTCAACTCGAAGGAGCCCCCAAAAAACACTGTCCCAAGAAGAAGCAGTCCGAAAGCTCCCGCCCAGGCAAGATTTTTCGCCAACACATCACCTTCATGGAAATGCCGAATTATCGGTAATCAGGAAAAGGCGACCCTGACTTCTTCAGGGTTTCTTTTGCTTATTATATGCCCTGATAGGACAAAATACTGCGGCGTTCGAGTGTTTTTGCTCCACATATGTTTTTACCATAAAATACGGGACAAGCCCTTGACGACGGGACGCTTTTTTGGAAAGAGAAGAATCCGGATTATCAGGAAAAAGGTGACGCCATGACATCGATTACTGTTTTTGGAGCGGGGAGCTGGGGTACCGCCCTTGCCGACCATCTCTGCCGGGCAGGGCATGATGTAACGCTCTGGTGCCGGAGAGCCGAACAGGCCAGATCCATCAACTTGACGGGACGAAACCCGGACTACCTCACCGATGTCGACCTCGC
>JBNGDE010000057.1:0-9104 GCA_049974925.1 Thermovirgaceae bacterium
TGACGCAACAGGTCGTCTTGCCGACGCCCCCTTTCTGGTTCGCGACAGCGACGGTTTTCAACAGGGGTCACCTCCACCAAGGCTGCTTCTGGGCCATGCCGGGCCTGCGGGGGAACCGGTCCGGACAGTGTCCCGATTTTTCCCACAGGGCAAGGTAAAGGTCCTTGCCACCATGGCTGTATGGGCGCAATACGGGCTCTTTTAGTCCCAAAAGGCCCCACTGTGCCCCGATTTCGCCTATTTCGTCGCGAACCTTCGGCCCCTTGAAGCACAAAAGCCGCCCACCCGGTGCTACCAAAGGGGACAGATACTCGGCGACGACGCCCAGATGCCCGACGGCCCGGCTTACCGCGATGGTGAAGCTTTCACGGCTTACCGCCGCCAGCTGCTCCGAGCGCGCGCATTCGACGATCACGTTTTCCAGCCCGAGAAGGCTCGTGATCTCCTTCAGGGCGCTGCATTTTTTCCTGACGCTCTCCACAAGGACCACCGTCAGGTGGGGGCGACACACGGCCCAGACGATTCCGGGGAGCCCTCCGCCGCTTCCGACATCCACGGCACGCCCGATTTCGGGGGCGAAGGGCAGGGAAAAGGCACAGTCCAGAATGTGTTCATTCCAGATGACATCGGGATTTCGCGGCCCCGTCAGTCTCGCGGAACGGTTCAGGGAGGCGAGAGCCCGGGCGTACGCATCAAGGTCGTCGCGATGTGCGGCGAGATCATCGGCGATTTCTTCGAACAAAATATGCCCTGTTGGAAAAATTCCTGCCACCGCCCTCCCGTTTTACCTTTCATCAACGGTATAATAACATTCCGGAGGGGACTTCGCACGAAAGACTCCCAACAGGAAGCTCTTTATCCCGGGGAACCATCCGGGACGAGGCTGCCTGTAAAACGAACCGGAGGTGACATCATGGCTGTTCATTTCATCCGCAAGGGACAGATTGCGGCATTGAGATTCGACGACGGGGACGATTTCCTGCCCCTGTTCAAGCACACCCTTGAAAAGCAGGGCATCACTTCCGCCGTCATTCTCTCGGGCATAGGAATGCTGCGGGATTTTACCATCGGATGGCACGGACCAAAAGGATACGAAAAGCAGGAATTCAGCGCCCCCCACGAGCTGCTTTCGCTGAGCGGAACGGTCAACATCAAACCCGACGGCTCCGTGTTCATCCATCCCCACGCAACGCTGTCGGAACAGAATTTGACCGCCCGTGGAGGACATCTTTTTGCCGGAACGGTGAACAACACGCTGGAGGCGGTCCTCCTCATTCCGGAGGGTATGACCTTCCACCGCAAACCCGTCGCGGAGGGAGAACTACCCAAATTCTGCCCTGAGTAAAAGGGCACATGAAGCATTTTCAGGACGCCTGCCTCTTTTGGCGGAAAGCGGCAGGCCTTTTTGCATGCTGCCTTTTGCTGCTTGTTGCGGGCACCTGTCACGCCTTTTCGGGAAACATGACCCCCGCCTTCGTCACAAAGGTCATCGACGGCGACACCGTCACTGTTATCCTCGAGGGGGGTGCAGAGGCCCAGGTGCGGTACCTGGGGATCGATACGCCGGAACTCCACCACCCTTCAAGAGGGCGCGAGGAATTCGGGCAAGAGGCCGCAGCGTTGAACGCCTCTTTCGTGCTCGGGAAACAGGTCTTTCTTGAAAACGACGTACAGGAGATGGACCGCTACGGCCGCCATCTGGCATGGGTGTGGATAGATGGCCCCCGGGGGCCCGTACTCATCAACGAAAAACTCGTGCAGCTGGGGTATGCCATGCCCTTTACACTGGCGCCCAATGTCCGTCATACCGAACGGATCATCAGGGCGTTCCGTGAGGCGCGAACCCAAAAGAGGGGCTTTTGGGACAATGCAGAAAGACGGGTCTTTTCCGCCTCCCAGGCCTGGGCAGAACTCCCGGTGTTGGCCGGGAAGTTTTTGACACTCGAGCTGACCGTGAACAAAATCAAGAAAACGGACATCCGATATTCCCTAATCGCGCCCGGCGGTCGGGCCCGATTTGTTGTATACATGGGCGACGCCCCGAGAATCGTTGACCTCGGTAAGCTGAAAGGCTGCTACATCAGGGCTGCCGGGAAGCTCGTCGCGGGCTACCAAGGCCCGGAAATGACACTGGCCGATTCAATCCAGATACTCGAAATCAGGCACCCGCACAAAACACAGGCGTCCACATCAATTCACATACATCTGCCAGGTTGTCCACTGGATTATCCACATATCCACACCTCTTTCCCCCGTTTTTCCACCTTTATCGACATTACCCACAATGTTTCACGTGAAACATTGCCTGCCGGGACTTCCTCCTTCGATGTTTCACGTGAAACATCGGGGTCTTTTTGCCGCCTCCGAAACGCCCATGGCGTATAATGACATCGCCTTCAAGTGCCGGTAATTTTGTTTTGGGTCATCTTGAAAGATACGTGGTTTCCCCTGTTTTGACCGGCTTTTTTTTGAGAGAATTTTCGCATCGGCCTGTCTTTTTTCTTTAAAAACCGCCCGGTGACCCCCTTTCGGGGTTCGCCTTTAAAGGAGTTGCTTTACCTATGAGAAAGGTCTTCAGGTACGGTCTTATCGCCCTGGGTGTTCTTGCCGCCCTTTCCGCCGCGGGTATATGGTACCTGTCTTCAAAGGATGTCGGCGCCGCCTACGTCGCCCAAACCGCAAAGGAACTCGCCCGGGAGCATTTCCAGGCGGAACTGTCCATTGAAAACATCTCGGGAAATCCCGTAAGGGGCTTTTCCGCCGAGTCGCTGGCCCTTTCCAAAAACGGGGTGAATATCATCACCGTCCGCGATGCGCGGGTCAACCTTAACCTGTTGTCTCTCCTCAAGGGCTCCCCGAAAATCAGATCCGTAACACTGAAAGGAGCCTCCGTCAGCCTTGAACCCCTCAAAACGCTTTCCCGGGAGGAATTTCCGGCCCCTGCGGGGGAATTGCCCGTTTCCGTCATCCGCTTCGACGACAGTGTCCTTTTGACGAAAGCCGGTGAGTTCCGTTTCGATGAGGGTGTTGTCTCCATCACCTCCGCTGAGATTTCCGTCGAGTCCCGTATCGGATTCAGGGATGTCACCGCCCAGGCGGAGGCGGCTTTCACCTTTTTGGAAGGAAACCTGCATCTTGAGGACCTGGACCTTCGCATCGGCGACGGCAGGGTGAAGCTTTCGGGTGACCTGTACCCTGAAATCGACGCCGGAGGGACCCTGACGGACATGGATTTATCGATCCTCAGCCGCTTCTGGCCCGGGATCAGCCAGGATGATTTTACCGGCTTTTTTTCGACGAACATCAAGGTTTCAGGGGTCTGGCCCGATGTTGCGGCCCGCGGGGAAATCTCCATAGACAAGGGGTCTCTTTACGGCGTCTCCCTCGCCGGGGTGAGATCCTCCTGGTGGTACCGCGGGACCAAGCTCTGGTTCGAGGAAATATCCGGCCTTGCCAACGGTTCTCAAGTCACGGGAACGGTGGGCCTCATTTTCGGTGAGGGCCCTCCCGAAACGCACCTGGACCTTCGGTCCGCGGGCGTCAATCTGTCGACCTGGGAAAAGACCTTTCCCTGGCTTTCCATGGCCGACGGGACACTGGAAACACTCGAGGTCGATCTTCGCCGTCGTGCCGGGACGTTCACTGGCCTCGTCCGTTTCACGGCTCCTTCCATGGATCTTTTCAACCAGACCCTCGAAAAGGTCGACGCCTCCCTCGAACTCCACGAGAACGAACACGTGTCGGCTGAAGCAGAGGGCCTCTGGATCGACGCACTGGTCCATGGTCGTGGAACCATCATCCCGGGGAAAAACAGGTCCTACGATTTTACGGTGGACGTCAAGGACCTCGCCCTTCACAAGGCTTCACGCATCTTTCCCACGGAAAGCCTCGCCCTTCAGGGAAACGCGTCTGGGACGGTCCGGATCTTCGGGGCCGGCCGGGATGTCCGCTATGAAGGCGAGCTTTGGTCCGAGAAGATCCGTATAAAGGACGAACGCGTCGATTCACCGCGCGTAAAGTTTCTTTACAATGGGACTGACCTGAGGCTTAAGGATCTTTCAGCCACCTGGAAGGGCCTTCCCGTAAGGGGTTCGGGGGCGATCTCCGGCCTCGGTACGGAAAAGGCCGCTTTTGACTTTTCCGGTTTTGCCGACGGGGTGAAAGCCTCGGCCTTCGGCGGTTCTGTCTCGGACCTTTCCGGCGGGGGCCTTGCCGGTGAGCTTTCGGTCTCGTGGAAACTCTCAGGCCCTGTGGGGAACCCCTCGCTTTTCCTCGAGCTTTCTTCTTCTGAGCTTTCAGGTGTTTTCAAAGCCACAGTGTCCGGACTTTCCGCCTCCCTTTCGGTCCCCCGGCCTTTTGCGCAAGAGGCTTTGACCGTCGAGGGAACGGCCCGTGCCGCTGCAGCCGGATACGGTGATTTCACATTGACCGACCTGACGGCGGACTTTTCTACCACAGCGGGTGCCATCAATGTGGACAGCCTGACCGCCGGGTTTCTTTCCGGGACCCTTGAGGCCTCCGGCGTCATCAGCCTCGCGCCGCAAGGGGGAAACCCTGCGGGAATCGATCTTTCGGGGAAACTTTCCGGAGCCGACCTTTCAGCCTTTTCCTCAGGAGAAAGCCCCGTCTCGGGAAAGATAACGGGATCCTTTACGGCAACGGGACCGTTGGCACATCCTGATGTTTCTTTCGAGGCGGCCGTTTCGGAACTTTCCGTCTTAGGATACATGGTCAGGGAATTGAACCTCGCCGGCTCCGCTGTTTCAGGCGGTGTCTCGATAGAACAGTTCTCGGCCTTGATCGGCGATGGAACCCTTTCCGGAGAAGGAATGCTGTCCCTTGAAAAGGACGGCTCCGTCGCCGGCTTTTCCGTCACCGGAACTGGCCTGGACCTGGAATACCTGACTCAAGAACTGAGCGGAGCCAGAAAGGCGGAGCTTGAGGGAATGCTCGATGTTACCCTCACGGGATCCTTTGAGGAAGGCTCTTGGTCGGGAACGGGAGAGGTTTTCGCCGAAACCCTCTCCGCATACGGGTTAACCCTACGGAATGTGTATGCCCCGGTTCGTCTTGACGGAAAGGTGATCCATATCGAACAGGCGAAGGGAAGTTTTTACGACGGCTCTTTAGTCGCTACCGGGACGGTCACCCTTGGCTCGAGCCTCTGGAAATTCGATGCCCAGGCTTCTGGGTTCAACATTGCCGGCGTCATCGACGACGCTTTCGACTTCGGGGGAAAAATCACGGGAACCGGTGAATTGAAGTTAAGCCTCGAACACGGCGAATCCAGGGCTATGCCTTTGAGCGGGCAGGGCCGGTTTTCAGCCACCGACGGTGAAATTTCAGGATTTGCAGCCGTCCAGGCGCTCACATCGGCCTACGGCGGGACGGGGATTCGTTACAAAAGAGCCGATTCCAGCTTCAGCCTGGGCGGCAACTCGCTCAACCTGTTACCGGGAAGCCGCATGACGGCCCCGCCAAAAGATCCGCTGTACCGGTACATGTCCGTGGATGGGACCGTCGGCTTTTCCTCGAGCCTCGACCTGTACTGCAGTGGAAATGTCAATGTCCAGGCCCTGAGTACCTTTTTCGGCGCCCTTGAAGGCCTTCTCGGTTCCGAATCCATCGACCCGCAAAGAATGCTTGAAAACATGCTGGGAGGGTTCCTTGTCGGCATTTCAAAAAAGTACTTCCGCGACGTCAGTTTCGAAATCAACGGCAGCTGGGAGAAGCCCGTCATAACGAACCTCAAGGTAGCCGTCCCGGAAAAAAGGGTGGACCCGATTCCTTCAGCGGGAGATCCCGAAAGGAAAGACGATGAACGGAAGCTTGAAATCGAAATACCCACCGGTGGCGGAAGCAGCAATGGCGATTCGTTGGGTGACCAGATAAAACAGCAGATACTCGAACAGATTTTCAACATTGAGGGTTGAAGCGGAACCAAAAGAACACCAAAAGAGGAAGGGGCCTCGAAAGGCCCCTTCTTTGTATGCATTACCTTGAATAACTGTTGTGCCAGGTTTTGAGGATTCCTTCAAGTCTTTCGTGGTCGATATTCCCGCCGGAGATCACAACCCCGACCTTGCGGCCCCAGGCCGAGAGGCGGCCCGAAAGCAGGGCGGCCACACCAACGGCGCCGGCTCCCTCGACGACCTGGTGATGCTCCCGGTGCAGCCAGGCAATGGCCCGAGCGATATCCTCCTCGGTGACGGCGATGAAGCCCGAGACGCGCCGCCGTGCGAGGTCCAGCAGGCTTTGCGGTATGGACCCGGTCAGCCCGTCGGCCAGGGAATCTCCATATTCCACATCCACGACGCGCCCCTTCGGCCAGGACACAACGTAGGGCTGGGATGCCACGGACTGGACGCCCCAGATTTCCGCCTGGGGCCTGAGGCTTTTCGCCGCCAGGGCCACGCCTGAAATCAGTCCGCCTCCTCCGGCGGGGACGATCAGCATGTCCAGTTCGGGCTCCGCCAGAAACATTTCGAGCCCCGCCGTTCCGGCACCGCTGACGATCCAGTGATCCTCGAAGGAGGAAACGTAGGTCATGCCCTCTTCCTCCTGGAGCTTGAAGGCAACCTTCTCGGCGTCGTCATAGAATCTGCCTGACACTCTGAGGTCCACCCACTCGCCGCCGAGACGGCGGATGGCTTTTTGCTTTGTTTCCGGACAGACGTCGGGAACGCAAATGGCGGCTTTCACCCCGAGCATCGAGGCCGCCATGGCGATCCCCTGGGCATGGTTGCCGCTGGAGGCCGTGACGACCCCTTTTTTCTTGTCTTCTTCGCCGAGGCTGAACATCTTGTTGAGAGCGCCCCTGATCTTGAAGGATCCCGTGATCTGCTGGTTTTCCCACTTCAGGAAGACCTCGCCCCCGGTAATGTCGGAAAGGGGAAGGGACTTTTCCGTGGGGGTCCTGCGGATTTTTCCTTCCAGAAACCTGTTTGCGAGCAGGATATCGCTCATGGACGGATTGATGAACACCAATGACACCTCCTGTGACGATTTGGGATCTCTCGAGTATACTCCTTGTCGAGGCCCTTTCTTTCCGGCAAGGGGACAGACATCACAGGATGGCGCAGGAAACGGGGGATCGCAATGGATATCCGCATGATCGTTCTCGATTTGGACGGGACCCTTCTGACTTCGCAAAACACCCTGACGGAACGCACCGTCAGGGCTGTTACCGCCTGTATCCGGCAGGGAATCACCGTAACCGTCGCCACGGGCAGGGTTTTTCATTCCGTCCTGCCTTTCGCCCGGAAGCTGGGGATCACCGATGCGTTGATCACCGCAAACGGCGCCGAAATCCGTGCTCCAAGGGACAAGGACCCATTGTACTACCGACCCATCGAACGGAAGCTGGCACGGGAGGTCCTGGCTTTTTTCCGTGAGAAGGGGTGGTATATCCAGGTCTATCTAGGCGACAGGCTTTTCGTTGACGAGGTCGATGAGAGGGCGAAATCCTACGGAAGGTTGACCTTTCTGGAGCCGGAGCCTCTGGGCGAGGAGCTTTATACGATGTATGTGGAGCCCGTCAAGCTCCTTTCCATCGCATCGAGCCCCGAAGAGGCCGTCTCCGTGCGGAAAGCCGTCCAGAAACGCTTCGGTGACGCCATTTACGCCGCCGTATCCAACAGACTCTTCGTGGACATGGCGCACCCGAAAGTCAGCAAGGCCCGCGGGCTTGAGATCCTGATGGAAAAACAGGGCGTGACGCCGCTTCAGACGATGGTGGTTGGGGATTCGGAAAACGACCTTCCCCTTTTCGAGCACGCCGGCTTTTCCGTGGCCATGGGGAACGCCCGCGAGGAGATCAGAAAGAAGGCCGACACCGTCACGCTCTCAAACGATGAAGACGGCGCGGCCGTCGCCCTGGACCGGTTCGCCCTGAAAGGCTGATGACGGGGACGGACCGAACCGGTCCGGTTTTTTCGGGCCTCACAGGAAGCTTTCAAGTGCCTTCAGGACGCTTTCAATCTCTTCTTCGGTGTTGAAATATCCGATGCTGATCCTGAGCGCGCCTTGTGGAAAACTCCCCAGCGTCTTGTGGGCCAGTGGCGCGCAGTGGAGCCCGGGCCGCGTCTCGATGCCCCATTCGTCGGCCAGGCGCATGGCCAGGGTCCCGTTGTCGCCGTCGGGCGGATTGAGGGCAAACACCGCCAGGCGGCCTGCCATGGTGTCCTTGCCGTAGGTTGTGAGTTTTTCCATGCCCCGGAGCCCCTCAAGCAGCCGGGCGCCGAGGGCTTCCTCCCTCCTTCGGATCCTGTCTCGGCCGGTTTTGTCTATCCAGTCCAGCGCACTCGAGAGCCCGGCTATCCCCGGAAGGTTAGGCGTTCCCGCCTCGAACTTGTCCGGCATGGTCTTTGGCTGGCGCTCGCTATCGGAGAAGCTGCCCGTCCCGCCTTCCACAAAGGGCGCGACCTTTTCGGCAAATGCCGGTTCCCACAGGATGCCGCCGATTCCCTGGGGTCCCAGAAGTCCCTTGTGGCCGGTAAAGCAAAGGGCCGCCAGGTTCAGCCTTTTTGCGTCGATGTCAAGCACCCCGCCCGTCTGGGCCGCATCGAGGACCAGGGGCACCCCGTTATTGCTGCAGATGCGGGAAACCTCCTCCAGGGGCTGGATGGTTCCACACACATTGCTGGCATGGCTGATCACGACCAGGTGGACCGTCTCTTTTCTCAGAAAATCTTCGAGGTCCGCCGGGTCGAGTTCACCGGAAGCGGAGCAGGGCAGGATCGAAAGCCTGACGCCTTCTTCCTCGAGGCGGCGCAGGGGCCTGATGACGGCGTTGTGCTCCATGGAGGTGGTCACCGCGTGGTGCCCCTTTCGAAGGTATCCCTTGAGAACGACGTTGAGAGCCTCCGTCACGTTCGCCGTGAAGGTGACGTACCGCGAATCGCCGCCGCCATGGCCGCAGAAAAAGGCCGCCAGCTTTTCCCGGGCGGTGGTGACCATGTCGAGAGTCCCGATGTCACGGCCTGACGCCGAACCTCTGGCGAGGTTGGCGCCCCCGCTGGTGAGAAAGTCGTACATGGCCTGCGGGACACACTCGGGCTTCGGCCACGTGGTGGCCCCGTTGTTGAGGTATATGGCCATTTTTG
>JBNGDE010000058.1:0-8947 GCA_049974925.1 Thermovirgaceae bacterium
GTCCTGGACAGGCTGGTGGGATACAAGCTGAGCCCCCTGCTGTGGCGGAAGATCAGGCGGGGGCTCTCGGCGGGGCGCGTCCAGTCCGCGGCGCTGAGGATTATCTGTGACCGGGAAGACGAAATAGAGGCTTTCCAGCCGCAGGAATACTGGAACCTCACCGTTTCCGCCGAGACGGAAGACGGCAGGGCCTACAGCTTCCGGGTTGACAAGCGAGACGGCAAATCCCTGATCAAGGAAGGGAAGACCCTTTTGATCTCCACCGAGGAGGAAGCCCGCGAAATTGAGCGGGAAATACGTTCCAATCCGCTGGAGATCGTGGATTTTACGGCGAAAGACGGAATCCGAAAGTCACCGCCGCCCTTCAAGACGAGCTTCCTGCAGCAGGAGGCGGCACGGAGGCTCAACTTCGCACCGAGGCGGACCATGTCCGTCGCTCAGAGCCTCTATGAAGGGGTGACCCTTCCGGGCCGGGGCACCATAGGGCTCATCACGTACATGAGAACCGACAGCCTCCGCCTGGCACCGGTAGCCGTCAACAAGGCAAGGGATTTCATCCGCTCGAGGTGGGGGGACACATACGTCCCCGACACCCCCAGGGTTTTCGAGGGCAAGTCACGGTCCCAGGACGCCCACGAGGCGATCAGGCCGACGGATGTCTTTATTGCACCGGAAGATGTCAAGAACCACCTCACCCGTGACCAGTTCAGACTCTACGAGCTCATCTGGAAGCGTTTCGTGGCCTGCCAGATGAGCAACGCTACTATCGCCAGGACGACGGTGGAAGCCGCCGCCGGGAGCATCGGGATGCGCCAGTCCGGCGCGACGGTGCGCTTTGACGGATGGGGGGCCGTCTGGCCCCTGGACATGAAGGAGGAGGCTCTCCCCGAAGCACTGGAGGGGGAAGTTCTCCAGGTCAAGGATGTGCAGAAGGAACAGCGCTTTACGCGGCCGCCGGCGCGATACACCGAGGGAAGCCTCATCAAGGTCCTTGAGGACGAAGGCGTGGGACGGCCTTCGACCTATGCGTCCATCGTCCAGACCCTTTATGACCGGCATTACGTGGTGCGCGACGAGGAAAAACGGATGAAGCCCACACCTTTGGGCCGCACCGTCGACGGGTTTTTGAAGGAACATTTCCCCCACATCGTGGATGTGACTTTCACCGCCGGCATGGAGGAAGAACTCGATGAGGTGGAAAACTCCAGGCGCCGGTGGGTTGATGTTGTCCGGGAGTTCTGGGACGATTTCGCCTCGACGCTGACGAAAGCTGACGAGAAGGCTGAGCGCGTTCCGCCGCCTCCGCCGGAGCCGATCGGCGAAGACTGCCCGATTTGCGGAAGGCCCCTGGTCAAACGATGGGGCCGTTTTGGGGAATTCATCGGCTGTTCAGGATATTCTGACCCCGAGAACAAGTGCACCTATACACGCCCGATCATGGACTCCCTGGGAGTAACCTGTCCCAAGTGCAAAAAAGGCGAAGTGGTCCGCAGGAAGGGAAAGAAAGGGCGGCCCTTCTACGGCTGTTCCCGGTATCCCGAATGCGACTTTATCCTTTGGCAGCAGCCGACGGGCGAGGAGTGTCCCGATTGTGGCGGTGTGATGGTCCTCAAGGGACGGAAGAAAGAGCACGTCTGCAGCTCCTGCGGGAGGGAAAGCCACAAGAAGGATGACGCCCATGAGTGACAGGTCAGAAGCGGTTACTGTCGTTGGAGCCGGGTTGGCCGGGAGCGAGGCAGCCTGGCAGCTCGCCCGGAGGGGCATTCCCGTTCGGCTTTTCGAGATGCGCCCCAGGGTCTTTTCGCCCGCCCACAGGACAGGCGAATTTGCCGAACTGGTGTGCAGCAACTCCCTCGGAGCGGACGTTTTGACAAGCCCGGGCGGTATCCTGAAACGAGAGCTCAGGCGATGCAAAAGCCTGATTCTCGAATGTGCCGATGAAGCCAGGATCCCGGCGGGCCGTGCCCTCGCCGTCGACCGGAACATCTTTTCGCGGTTGGTGACGAGCCGCCTCGAATCACACCCGCTGATACAGGTAGAGCGACGGATCGTCGAGGAAATCCCCCGCGGGCCGGCCATCCTGGCTACGGGCCCCCTGACGGCGGATGTTCTCGCGGAAAAGATCAGGCAAGCCATCGGCGGGGATTTCCTCTATTTCTTCGACGCCGTTTCCCCCGTGGTCACAGCCGATTCGATCGACATGAACCGGGCCTTTGCCGGGAGTCGCTGGGGCCGGGGTGACGACTACATCAACTGCCCTATGAACGAAGAAGAATACGACGCTTTCCAGGAAGCCCTTTCCCATGCCGAGCGCGCACCGGTGCACGAGTTTGAGAAAGACGGCGACTATTTCGAAGGCTGCCTCCCGATCGAGGTTATCGCCCGGCGCGGCAGGGACACCCTGCGGTTCGGACCGCTGAGGCCTGTAGGTCTGGAAGACCCGAAAACCGGAAAGAGGCCCTTCGCCGTGGTGCAGCTCAGGCAGGAAAACCAGGCGAAGACGCTGTACAATCTTGTCGGTTTCCAGACCAACCTGCGTTGGCCCGAGCAGGAACGGGTATTCCGGATCATTCCGGCGCTGCAGGAAGCGGAATTCGTCAGGTTCGGGGTCATGCACAGGAACATGTACGTGAACGCCCCCCGGGTACTTGACGGCTTTCTCCGTTTGCGAGGCCGCGAAAACCTGTTTCTCGCCGGTCAGATCGTGGGTGTCGAAGGGTACCTCGAAAGCACGGCCATGGGTCTCGTGGCAGCCTTGAACGCCGCCGCCCTTCTCGAGGGCCGGGCCTTTCCCGAATGGCCTCCGGAGACGGCGATCGGTGCGCTTGTTAATCACCTGTCGGAAGAACGCCCCCACGGACGATTCCAGCCAATGAACGTGAATCTCGGACTTTTCCCCCCGATCCCTGAAAAGATACGGAAACGGACCGAACGGTGCCAAAGATATGCCGATCGTGCCGAATCCGCACTCACGGCTGTTCTCCCGTGGATCGAGAATGAGTGACCGGGAGGCAGAAAATTTTCTCGAAGATGCGATATCTTCAGAAAATTATGTCGAATCCGACGCAAAATGCTACAATACTGGCATGCACGACACCATTGCGTCCAGTGTCGACGCCTACCTTGAACAACTGAAGTACAGCCGTGGGGCTTCCGATCATACCGTCGTAAATTACGCCGTGGACCTGGCGCAGTTTTGTGAATATTTGGAGACGCTGGAAATCAGGCACCCCGGGGATATCATGCATACCCACGTGAGGAGTTTCCTGAGGGAAGTGGTGGGGTTCGGGTACGCCCGAACTTCCGCGGCCAGGAAGCTGTCGTCCATCAAGGGGTGGTTGTCATACCTCAAAGAACGCGGGGAGATTGATTCGGACCCCGCCGCGGGCGTCAGGGGTCCCAGGCTTCCGGGAAAGCTGCCACGGGCCATGACCTCCGAAGAGGTGAACCGGTTGATCGAAGAAGGCCCCTCGGGTCGGAACAAGACGCGGGACCGGGCTGTTCTGGAGCTTTTGTACGGTTGCGGACTTCGTGTCGGCGAAGTCGCCGGTCTCGAATGGGATCAGGTGGACCTCGATGAGCGATGGATCCGGGTGCGAGGCAAAGGCAACAAGGAACGGATGGTGCCTGTTGGACGGTGTGCCGTTGAGGCGCTCAGGGACTGGAGACAAACCCTGGATTTGGGGGAACGCTTTGTCTTCCCCGGAGAGAATTCCGGCCCGGTGGCGGTCAGGACGCTCCACAGGATTGTCGCCAGGGCCGCAAGGCGTGCGGGGCTGACGGAAGTGACTCCCCACGTGCTCCGGCACAGTTTCGCCACTCACATGCTTGAACGCGGGGCGAGCTTGAGGGTTCTCCAGGAGCTGCTTGGTCATGAAAGCCTCGTGACCACCCAGCGATACCTCAAGGTAACGGTGGAACAGCTGAAAAAAAGCTATCTTGAGGCTCATCCAAGGGCCGCGAATGGAGGAAACGAAAGTGAAGGGGACGACGATACTCTGTGTACGTAGAAACAACAGGGTCGCCATGGCGGGGGATGGCCAGGTCACCCAGGGCGACCAGATCATAAAGGCCGGTGCAAAGAAGGTCCGTACCCTTTACGGGGGACGGATTCTCAGTGGATTCGCCGGTGGAACGGCTGATGCCATGACCCTCCTTGAGCGTTTCGAAAAACGGCTCGACGAGCATTCGGGGAACCTCATGAGAGCCGCCGTGGCATTGGTCAAGGACTGGCGCACCGACAGGATCCTGCGACGGCTCGAGGCGATGATGCTTGTCGCCGATGTTGAACAGACCCTTCTTTTGTCTGGTGCCGGAGACATCCTCGAGCCAGAGGGGCAAGCGGCCGCCATCGGGTCCGGTGCTGGATATGCCCTTTCAGCGGCGAGGGCCTTTCTGGAATCCACCGATCGCGAAGCTGGATGGATCGCGAAACGGTCCATCGAAATCGCCGCTGACATATGTATCTATACGAATGATTCCGTTGCCCTGGAGGTGCTCAGTTCGTGACGTTGTATTCCGAAGAAAGACTGACTCCGCGGACTATCGTCGATCAGCTGGGACGGTATATCGTCGGACAGGACAAGGCGAAACGTGCCGTTGCCATTGCCCTGAGGAACAGGTTCAGGAGAAAACAACTGCCTCCCGAGATCGCCAGGGAGATCGTACCCAAGAATATTCTCATGGTGGGACCCACGGGCGTCGGCAAGACGGAGATCGCTCGGAGGCTCTCGGAACTGGTGCGGGCTCCCTTCGTGAAGGTGGAAGCCACGAAATACACCGAAGTCGGATACGTCGGCAGGGACGTGGAATCCATGATCCGGGATCTTGTGGAAAGAGCCGCTCAAATGGTGAGAGAGCGCAAGACCGCAGAGGTGCAGGAAGAGGCTGCGGCCAGGGCGGAGGAACGTCTTCTCGATGCCCTGCTCCCGCCGCGGAAGGTGAAAGACCGTGTAGTGGACGTCATGAGCCTTTTTTCCGGGCCGAAAGAACGGCAGGAACCCCTCAGTGAAGAGGAACAGCGGCAGGAAAGGCAGCGTTCCGTGACGCGGGAGCGTCTCCGGCAGATGCTGAGGGACGGGAAGCTGGACGGCAGGGAAGTGGAAATCGAGGTTTCCGAATCGATGCAGGCGGGCATCCCCCTCATGGGGGCCGGCCCCGGCATGGACGAAATAGGGATGAATCTGGGAGAGATGCTCAGCGGCATCCTGCCGAAAAAAAAGAAAAAGATTCGAACGACCGTCAGCGAGGCTCGAAATATCCTCCAGGCGGAAGAGGCCGAAAAGCTTGTCGATCAGGAATCGGTGGCACAGGAGTCGCTACAGAAGGCCCAGGAGGAAGGGATTGTCTTCATCGACGAGCTCGACAAGGTTGCCGCGACGGGAACGGCACAGGGAGGCCCGGACGTCAGCCGCGAAGGAGTGCAGCGCGACCTGCTCCCGATAATCGAAGGATGCACCGTCAACACCAAGTACGGGCCCGTGCGGACGGATTATATCCTGTTTATCGCTGCCGGGGCCTTCCAGAAGGCCAAGCCTTCGGATCTCATCCCCGAACTGCAGGGACGGATCCCCCTCAGGGTGGAACTCAACCCCCTTTCCGAAGACGACCTGGCGAGAATCCTCGTGGAGCCGGAAAACAGCCTGATCCGCCAGTACCAGGCGCTTCTTTCCACGGAGGAGGTTTCGCTGGAGTTTTCCGAAGACGCCGTTCGCGAAATGGCGTCCTTTGCAGCGCGTATGAATCGCGAGATGGAGAACATCGGGGCCAGGAGGCTCCATACGATAATGGAAAATCTGCTTGAGGATCTCCAGTTCGATGCATCCGAAATGCAGGGTGAAGCCGTTGTGATCGACGCCGGCTTCGTCCGTGATCGTCTGGAGCACCTCCTCGCCGATTCCGACATGCGCCGCTACATGCTGTGACAGCCGGCGCGAGAAAACGGCAACCCTGCCGCCTGGGAGGATGATAGGAAAGATGACCATGAAAACGCCAAAGGAACTGATCGAATCGAGGGCGAAAATCGTTGACCTATCGGCCATGCAGGATCTTCTGGAAAGAACAAGGGCCGTCAACAGGATGCTTCAGAACAAGAAAGAGACGGGAAGCCAGGATTACCAGAGACTGGCAAAGCTTTTGTGCGAACAGTCAGCGGCCAACGTCTACATGATCGACCGGGAAGGGAAAATCCTCGGTTACGGCTGGACCAGTGAATACGACTGCACGATCATGGAGGATCTTTTGAAAACGGGGTACATGCCTGAGGACTACGTGGAGAAGCTGAACCAGATCCACGAGTCGGTCATGAACCACACCGACCACGGGCTGTGCGCCTATTCGGACGAACCCTGCACCTATTCGAACAAGCACGTGGTCTACATTCCCATCAATGGCGGCGGAGAGCGCCTGGGCACATTGATCCTCGCCAGGTTCGGCCATCCTTTCGACACCAGGGACCTGGTCCTGGGCGAGTATCTGTCCACCGTCGTGGGGCTTGAAATCCTTTACATCCGGGCGAGGCAGATCGAACAAAGGTCAAGGGAAAGCCTTGTGGTCCAGATGGCGCTGAGGGCCCTTTCCTATTCCGAAGTGGAGTCGGTCAAGCACATTGTTAGGGAACTCGGCAGCGCCGAAGGCGTCGTTGTTGCGAGCAAGGTGGCCGATCGGGCGGGCGTCACGCGGAGCGTCATCGTCAACGCGTTGAGAAAGCTGGAGAGCGCAGGTATCATAGAAAGCCGGAGCCTCGGGATGAAAGGTACCTATATCAAGGTCCTCAGCCCGCTTTTCATGGAACAGATCGGTTTCCCCGGGGACTGACCGGACTTGCGCAAGATGTTATACTTGTTCGCGTCAGGAACCACCCGCACGGAGGTGATCGGTCGGAAAGTCATGCTGTGACATTCGAATGGGCCGAAGACAAGTTTTTAAAATAATGAACAAATCCAATGGAGGTATTCGAATTTCATGGAGCAACAGAACAGTTCACGGCAGGCGACCGTAAACGTAGGGGATACCGTTATTGGTACCGTTGAGCAGATCATGCCCTTCGGAGCGTTCGTCAGGCTGTCGACCGGTCAGAAAGCGATGGTTCACATTTCGGAGTTGTCCCACGATTTTGTGAAAAAGGTCGAAGATGTGGTTTCCCTCAAGCAGGAAATCCGTGCGAAAGTGGTCAAGATCGATGAAAGAGGACGAATCGACCTCTCCATCAAGAGATTGCAGTCCAAGCCGGACCGCCAGAGTCAGCGGATCGGCGGCGGTGGCGCCGATGATTTCGAGAAGAAACTGGCCTCCTTTCTCAAAATCAGCGACCAGAAAATATCTGATCTCAACAAAAAGGCGAAAGACGGGCGCGGAAGCAAGGGCAGAGGGAAAAAATAGCCTCATGCATCCCCGGGCTTTTGTCGAAGGGGGCGCGATGCCCCCTCTTTTTTTTGAGAAGCCCCGCCCTGCCGACCTGGATACCATCCGTGAACAAGTCGCCGGAAGAAAGTTCGAAGAGAGAATCCTTCTGGGTCTCGCCGCCCGGTGTCCCCTCGGTGCGCCCTCGGTGATCCTTTGCCGCCCGCTTTTTAGGGGGAGACCCTTTCCGACGACTTTCTGGCTTACCTGCCCGCAGGTGGCGAGAGAGTGTGATCTCCTCGAGACGGGCGGGGGAGTCCGGGAGCTGGAGAAATTTCTTGGAAAAAAGCCCGACGAATGGAGGGAATACGGGGTCTGGCATTCCCTCCTCAGGCTGGCTTTGATCTCACCCACAGAACGGAAGTTCCTTTTGACATGGCGCAAGTCCATGTGGGAGGACCTGCGCAAGGGCAGGGTCGGAGGGACCCGTGACACCGGGCGGGTCAGCGTGAAGTGCCTCCATCTGCAGAGTGCCTCCTGGCTTGCACTCGGGTGCCATCCTGGAGAAAAATGGCTTCAAAGCAGGATTACAACACTCTGCCGGCAGGGAAGCGGTTACCCCTGCAGAACAACGGAGGGCTTTCGTATATGGCACGAGCTTTCGGAGCGGTAGCTCTGGGATCGAACTCGGTCCGGTGCCTTGGGGTCTTTTACGAAGACCGAAAACTCCGGTACCTTTTTTCGGAACGATGGACGACCCGCCTTTCCGAGGGGATGTCCGACGAAAAACGCGACATTGCTCCCGAGGCGCTGGAACGGACCATGACGGCTTTGGCGGAAGTAAAAGAAAGGTTGCTGCAGTGGGATATTCCTCCCTCGAGAACATGTTTTTTTGCCACCGAGAGCCTCAGGTCGGCTGATGACATAGAAAGAGTCATCCCTGCCATGGAAGAAACCACAGGCTGCCGGCTGCATGTTCTCAACGGACATGAGGAAGCCAGGCTTAGCTTCGAGGGGGCCCTTCTCGGTATCGACAGCGCCGATGCGGTTTTCGACCTGGGAGGAGGAAGCCTCGAAGTGGCGGGACCGGACTTTACGGAATCTTTCAGGATCGGGGCCGTCAGGATGGCCTCCCTTTACGGTGATGCGGCCGAAAAAATATATGAAAAGTCGAGGGAGACCCTTGTCAATGACCTTACCCGAAAGGTCCGAAAGCTTGCCGGCGTCGGGGGCACCTCCTCGTCGGCGGCGATGATGCTGCAGGAGATACCCTGGCAGGAGTATCACCCCGCAAAAGTCCATCGCTGCTGGATTGAAAAGAGGGCACTCGGCGCCTTGCTCCGGAAGCTGGAGGGTCTCGATGTAAAAAAACGACAGGAAGTCACGGGACTCGAGCCGTCCAGGTCCGATATCATCGTTCCTGGTCTTTGCGTCATCGAATCGCTTCTGGAATGCCTGGGGCTGGACGGGTACACACACAGCGAGACGGATCTTCTCTGGGCGCAGGCGGCACGGGCGGCAGCTGAGGAAGGCCTCGTCGTCGATGGCGCAGAATACTAGGAAAGCAGGAGGCGGTCGTTCATGTGGCACGGGCGGTTTCGTGAAG
>JBNGDE010000059.1:0-8888 GCA_049974925.1 Thermovirgaceae bacterium
GCGTCGCGTTTCTTGAGACTTCCTGAAGCTTCCCGGCCAGTTCGCCGAATTTCTCTACACGGTCTTTTTCCAGTTCCTTCACGAGCTGCGAAAGGGATTCCATCCGTGCCGCCATGGCCTCGAGCTGCCGGTCGATGAGCCCCTTTTTCTCCTCGAGTTCCCTCGACCCGAGTTCCCGTTCCGTCTCCATCCTGGAGCGCGCGAGCTTGAGAAATTCCTCCGTCGAGCGGGAGAGGGCCTCCATGGAAAGGCTGCCGAAAGCATCCTTGAGATGGTCCGTGATCATTTCGACCTGTTCGCGCTTTTGTGCCTCGCTTTCGTCAAAAAGTTCCTCCGCCAACTCACGCGCCGTTTTCGCCTGGATGATCCCGAGCACCCATGCCGCCGCGAGGCCAAGCAAAAAGCCGGCGACGAGCGCAGCTGCAAGAGGAAAAAGCTCCAGCGGAATGCCCATTGATGACGCCACCTCCCCCGGATGTGCCCATACCGGGATCAAGACTATATCCACGGCCGTTCCTTGTCCAACACAAGGCTCTATCACCTGCTACAATGCTTGCATAGTTCCCATTTCCCCCCTGGGAGGGGTGTCCAATGAAGGTCATCGGCTTTAACGGAAGTCCCCGCGCGGAGGGCAACACGAACCATCTGCTTCGGCGGCTCTTTGCCGGACTCGAAAACGAGGGCATCGAAACGGAGAACATCCAGATCGGCGGAAGCCTGGTCCGGGGGTGCACCGCCTGCAACCAGTGTCTCCGGAACCGGGACGGCCGCTGCGTCATCGATGAAGATCCCCTCAACGAATGGATTGCGAAGATGCGCGCCGCCGACGGGATCGTGATCGCTTCACCAACCTATTTCGCCGACATCACGCCCGAGACCAAGGCTTTCATCGATCGCGCCGGATATGTGGCCCGGGCCAACGGCGCCCTTTTCGCCCGCAAGATCGGGGCAGCGGTGGTCGCCGTCCGCCGCTGCGGGGCGATCCACGCCTTCGACACCATCAACCACTTCTTTTTGATCAACCAGATGATCGTTCCGGGCTCGAGCTACTGGAACATGGGAATCGGACGAATGGAAAAAGACGTGGTCCACGACGGCGAGGGACTGGCAACCATGGACATCCTCGCGGCCAACATGGCCTGGCTCCTCAAACGTACTGCAAGGGGGGATGTCTCTTCCTGACACGCCGCAAAAAGGATGTCCTCATTTAAAAATACTGCACGGCGAGAACGTGCGTATCATAAGAGGTGACCCTTATGAAAGCAGGGACTTTGGGTTCTTGTGTGTTTGCCGGGAAAAGGAAGGGCTTCACCCTTGTGGAAATTTTGATCACCCTGGTCATCATCGGCATTCTGGCGGGGTCGATGCTTCTTGTCTTCGGGCCGGCGAGGGAACGGGCAAGGGCCTCGCGGATCGTTTCTGACATGAGGTCCCTGAAGGTGGCGGCCGTCATGTATTACCATGACAACAATCATTTCCCTCCTGAAGGAGAACCGGATGAGTCCTTCCTGCAGGCCTACTTCGGCCGGCAGGCCGCCGCTTCGGGAGAGGGGTCGGTCTGGTATGCTTTTGAAACCGAAAGCAGCAGGGATTGCCTCGTAGTGGCCAACCTTCCGGGAAATGGGGACCTGAGACGGTTTCTCGCCATACTCGCTCCGGGCAGCGGCCTTTACCAGGATCCCGACGGAACTGAACTCTACGGTTCATCGGGAACCCCCGACAAGGCCTATATGCCCGTGGCCATTCAGTGACCCCCAAAGAGTCGTTGTTCTCGGCTTTTGCGTGCTACAATATTTTTCGAGTAAGTCTTCCTTCCCCATTCCCGGCTGAAAAAGACGCTGCCGAAACAGGGAGGACAAAGGATCGATGACCAAGAGGACGCGAGGAAACACGGCTTCCCTTGAACCTTCCGTGAAAAGCCTGTTTTCAAGCCTTCTCGTGGAAAATTCAGCCTTTTCAGCACAGGCCCTCCGGATCTATGCAAACATCCTCGACCAGGCCTTCAGGCGATCAAAAGCCATCGTCAACGACCAGATCGAAATGGTCTGCCGGTTCCGTCCCGATGGAACGCTGATCTTTGCCAACCCCTCCATGGCCGCGAGCTTCGGCCTTTCCTCGAAAGAGATGGAGGGCAAAAACGTTTTCGAACTGCTTCCTCAAGAGGTGGCCCTTCACCTCGCAGAAGACCTCAAGGCCTTGTCCCCGGACAATCCCTTCATCTTCAGAGAGCATGAATACAGGACCCCTTCGGGGCAGACCCGCTGGGAACGATGGTCAGATCTCGGGATCTTCAACGAGCGGGGCGAACTCGTCGAAATCCAGGGTGTGGGGAGGGATCTGACGGAGCTGAAACGGTCTCGTGACACCCACCAGGAGCACCTCAACGCCGTGCTGGAGTCCATCCGAGGCATCAACCGTCTCATCAACAAGCAAAAGGACAAGCGGCGTCTCATCCAGGGGATCTGTGCCCACCTTCTTGAAACCAGGGGGTACGGCAACATCTGGGTGGCCCTGTTGGAAAAGCACGGCAACCTGGCCACCGTCACGGAGGCCGGCATCAACGAACAGGGACGCCCCATGGCGGAAACCCTTGAACATGAAGAACTGAACGAATGGGGCCGCAACGTCCTCAAGACACCCGGCGTCATCGTCAGCAGGCACACATCGCCGAGGAGCGACTGCCCCCTCCTGGACAATTACAGCGAAAAGGCCATCATGACGGCCAGGCTGGAACACGGCGGAACCGTTTACGGACTCGTCTCCGTCTCCCTGCCGGAAGGGTTCAGCGCCGACGGCGAAGAGAGGACCCTTTTTTTCGAAATCGCCCGGGACATCGCCTTCGCGCTTCACGCAATAGACGCCGACCAGGGCCCATCGGCAGGGGCGCGGCGGCGACCTTTTTGACCATGCAAAGACAGACGGAAAGGACGGTGTTTTCCCATAAAACTGACTGACGTCATTGGTCCGGTCATGATCGGTCCGTCATCAAGTCACACGGCGGGCGCCGTGAAGCTTGCGCGGCTTGCGGCCCTGCTCTGGAACCGCCCTGTGAAAGCCGTCGAAATTTACCTCAGGGGCAGTTTCACAGCCACCTGGTGGGGGCATGGAACCGACAGGGCTCTTCTGGCCGGCCTCGCAGGGCTTGCCCCAGACGATCCCCGCGTTCCCATGGCCAGGGAAGAGGCAGTAAAAAAAGCATCGGGTGGTCTTTTTTCACCGAAGAAGTGGACGGCGACCATCCTAACTCGGTACGATTCCGCTTCACCGGGGACGGAAAAACCATGGACGTGGAGGGGGCGTCCGTCGGCGGAGGAGCCGTACGCCTGCTTACCGTTGACGGGTTTCGCTTCGATCTTTCCGGCGAATTGCCCTCGATCATCACATTCCACAGTGACAGGCCGGGAGTGGTGGCCGCCATCGCAGGCACCCTGGCATCCCGCGGTCTTAACATCGCGACGCTGACCCTTCACCGCCAGGGCCGGGGCAAAGACGCCGTCATGGTGGCGGAACTGGACGAGGCCGTACCGGACGGGATCATTCAGGCGATCCGTTCCTGCCATGAGAGCATCCACCGGGTTCTGGCTATCGAAGGAGACTTTGGCGGATGAAAACTTCTTTCGAAGAGATCATCACCATCGCCGAAAAAAGAAGGGATTTCTTTCGCAAAAGCCGTTCTTGAACAACAAAGCCGGGCAACGGCGGTTTCAACGGTAATCATCCGGGAAGAAATGGCTTCCCGCCTGGACGAAATGGAACACTCCGCCCTGGATGCCCTAAAAAGCCGCTGTGAAGGGAAAATAGCCAAAGCCGATTCCCCCCTGCTTGAAACCTACGGAAAAGGCTGCGAACCCTTCGCGGGGCGGCTGACGCTCCGGGCCGCGGAAATCGCCATGGCCACAGCCGCGTCCAACGCCTGCATGGGCCGGATCGTGGCCGCTCCGACGGCCGGAAGCTGCGGCATCATCCCCGGAATTCTTTTCGCGGCAGGCGAATACCGGGGATATGACCGCAAAACCCTGCTCGAAGGACTCATCGCCGCCGGTGGCATCGGACAGGTCATTGCCTCAAGGGCAACCCTTGCGGGGGCCGAAGGAGGATGTCAGGCCGAATGCGGCGCTGCTGCGGCCATGGCCGCCGGCGCCCTCGTCGCCATGGAAGGGCACGGAGCCGAAACGGTGGCCCACGCCGCCGCTTTGGTTCTCAAATCCATCCTCGGGCTTGTCTGCGACCCGGTGGGGCTCGTGGAAGTCCCCTGCATCAAGCGAAACGGTGTTCTGACCGGCATGGCAACGATCTGCGCCGACATGACCGCGGCGGGCGTCAGGTCCGTCATTCCGCCTGACGAAGTGGTCGACGCCCTTTTCAAAGTCGGAAAAGCTCTCCCCGAAACACTGCGGGAAACTGGACTGGGAGGCCTGGCCGCGACACCGACGGGAAAGAAACTCGCGGAAAATCTCAGGGAATCGGCACCTAAGCTGGACGAAAGATCCTGAAGCGAAGACAGGACAAGGAGGACGCCATGCGACGCAAGGACAAGGAAATCACCGACAGATCACGGATCGAGGACATTCTCAGGAAAGAAAAGATATGTCGGGTAGCATTTTTCGACAACCCTTACCCGTACATGATCCCCCTCTGTTACGGCTACGAGGACGGTGCCATCTACTTCCACGGATTCCGGCAAGGCCACAAGATCGACTGCATCCGGGAAAACCCCAACGTCTGTTTCGAGGTTGACGCCGATATCGAAGTCGTCGAAAACGCCGACCCCTGCGAGTGGACCGTGAAATACCGTAGCGTCGTCGGTTTCGGAAGGGCGACCATACTCGAAAGCCCCGAGGAAAAGCGTCACGGCCTCGATGTCATCGTCCGGCAGTTCGCCGGGAGGACGTTGCCCTTTCCCGACGTCGCTATGAACGCCGTCGCCGTGGTCCGCATCGACATCGACTCCATGACGGGCCGCAAGAACGGCTACGAGGACCGCTAAAGGGGCCCTGTCGTGGAAATCCTGGAACGATTCGTCCCCTGGCTCGTGGAGATCATCGGTTCCATGGGCTACCCCGGCATTGTGGCCCTGATGTTTCTGGAATCCTCCTTTTTCCCCTTCCCCAGTGAAGTTGTCGTCCCCCCCGCCGGATATCTTGCCGCGGCAGGGCAGATGAACCTGTTTTTCATTATTGCCGCCGGCATCGCCGGAAGCATCCTGGGGGCCCTCTTCAACTACTGGATCTCCCTGAGATTCGGGCGCCCCTTCTTCCAGCGCTGGGGGAAATACCTGCTCGTCAGCGAAAAGACCCTTGACAAGGCGGAGGTCTTCTTCAAGAAACACGGCCATATCAGCACATTCATCGGCCGACTCATTCCGGGCGTCAGGCAGCTCATCTCCCTCCCGGCCGGAGTGGCGCGTATGAGGATGGACCTGTTCCTTTTCTACACGGCTCTCGGTTCCGGCATCTGGGTAACCGTTCTAGCCCTTGTGGGTTACTGGGTCGGCAACAATCAGGAACTCGTCATGGATTACCTCGACAGGGCAACCCTGTGGATGGTCTCCGGATGCATAGCCCTGGCGGTCCTTTACATGATCCACCACCGAAGGAAAAATCGCGGCGGCCACTGACAAGAGGACCCACAACTCACGCAGGGCCTTTCTTTTGACATAGTATGAAACTTCCTTTACCATAGGATACAAACCTTTGTGCGCCTGAAGACACAGACGCAAGGTTTCCTCATTGTCTTCAGTCAAAAAACCACGACTTCCGCACCGAGTGCCTCCGGCCGGCACCTTCAGGCGATACGTGCCATTTCCTGATCCACAGGGCACACAGGCCGATACGCATAAAGGGAAAAGGCGAACTTTTTCGTTCAACGGGCAAGGCTTTTCGAAGGACTTGCTGCTGTTGATTTTTTGTGTCTTTTCAGGAGACACAGCCGTGAAGCGATTTCCGGCGAAACAATTTTCAAAAAAGAGGTGATTTCGTGCAGCAAAACGGAGCCAGACGCGTCGTCGAGACCCTCGAAGCCTGCGGCGTCACGACGATTTTCGGAATTCCCGGAATCCACAACATCGCGATTTATGAAGCCCTGATAGGAAGCCCCATCCGCCATGTTACCGCCCGCCACGAGCAGGGGGCCGGCTTCATGGCCGACGGCTGGGCCCGTTCAACGGGCAGGACCGGAACGGCCCTGGTCATTTCGGGACCGGGCCTGACGAACATCCTGACCCCCATGGCCCAGGCCCGTCATGACTCGATTCCCATGGTGGTAATCTCCAGCCAAATCCCCACGTCATACATCGGGCAGGGAGCGGGTTTCCTGCACGAACTCGAAAACAGCACCCTCATGGCCCGATCTGTTGCCAAGGAAAGCCGGAGGGTGGAAAGCCCAGGCGAGATCGCCCCGGTTCTGGAAGCCGCCTACAGGCTGGCCGCATCGGGCCGGCCCGGCCCCGTACACGTGGAGATACCCATGGACATCCTCGCCATGGAGGCCCCGCCCGAGCTCAAGCCTTGCGGGGCTGGCAAACCCACCTGGGTACCGGCACCGCGGCCGGAGGCTTTGCGGGAAGCCGCCGAAGCCCTCGAGAAAGCCCGAAACCCGGTGATGATCCTCGGAGGCGGATGCAAAAAAGCCGCGAAAGAAGCCCTCGAGCTCGCCGAAGCCCTCGGCGCCGCCGTCATCGAATCCTGCGCCGGCAAGGGCATTGTCGATGAAAGGCACCCCCTATGCCTCGGGGCGAGGTCGCACTTTCCCTCGGTGAGAGCCTTCCTGGAGACCGCCGACGTCATCCTCGCCGTGGGAACGGAGCTTGCGCCCACAGACTTGTGGGAACAGCCGCTTCCCAAAAAAGGGATTCTCATCCAGATCGACCTCGACCCGGCCAATTTCGGGCGCAATCAAACGGCCGACATCGGTATCCACGCAGACGCGTCCGACCTTTTGGCCTCACTCTCCAGCGCCCTGGAGGGGAGAGCCTTCTTTATGGGCGAACGCACCGCGAAGATCTCGGAAATCAGGGATAAAAGCAAAAAAGAGCTCGGAGCACTCACAGGTATGGGAAAAGACCTGCCTGCCATGGAAGAACTCCTGTCGGCCCTGCGCCGGGAAATCCCCGAAGAAGGCGTGCTTGTGGCCGACATGACGGGCCCCGCCTATGTAGCCATCAGCGAGTATCCGGCATACAGGCCCTCCACGTTCCTCCATCCCGTCGGTTTCGGCACCCTCGGCCTGGCCGTTCCGGCGGCGATCGGCGCAAAGATCGCCGCGCCGCAGACTCCGGTGGTCGCCCTTGCAGGTGACGGGGGATTCCAGTTCACCATGGCCGAGGTGGCCGTCGCCTGTCAGGAAGGAATCTCCTTACCCATCGTCATCTGGAACGACCAGGGATTCGGAGAAATCCGCAGGAACGAAACAAGCTTCGGGTACCCCTCGCTGATCGCCGTGGACAACCCGGCGCCGGACTTTCACGCCCTGGCGGCTTCCTGGGGCGCCGCCTATGCGCGAGCCGTGACGGGCCGCGAAGTCGCCGAAGCCCTCCGCCAGGCCTTCGGGGAAGACCGCCCGACCATCATTGAAACCGCGCCGAAAGAGAGGGCGGACCGCTCATGACAATCAGTGGACTGCGCCGTGCCGTAAGGGAGCTCAAACCCTACGTGCCGGGAAAGACCATCGAGGAGGTCCGCCGCGACCTCGGACTTGATTCCATCATCAAGCTTGGATCCAACGAGAACCCTTACGCCCCTTTCCCGGCAGCCCTTGAGGCCATGAACCGCGAGCTTGGAAATTCCAACCGCTATCCCGACATCGCCTTCGAACAGATCAAGGGGCTCATTGCCGACATCCACGGCGTCGGACCGGAAAACATCGCCATCTCCCACGGCGCCGAAGGCATGCTCCAGGCCGTGGTCAAAAGCTTCCTCGAGGAGGGTGACGAGGTCGTCATCCCGGCGGCAACCTACAATCTCTACAGGGAGCTCTCGAAGCTCATGGGGGCCGTCGTGGTGGATGCGCCCATGAAGGACCGGGCCATCGACCTCGAGGCCGTCAGGGCCGCCGTCGGTGAAAAGACCAAGCTCCTCTGGCTCTGCAACCCCAACAACCCCACGGGGACATATTTCACCCACGACGAGCTCCTGGACCTCATGAAGGGCCTTCCCGAGCACACCTGGGTAATCCTCGACGAGGCCTACGCCGAATTCGGACCGAAGGGAAAGCTTCCCGACAGGGGAAAGCTCATCCGGGAGGGGTACAACATCCTCTCGGTACGCACCTTTTCCAAGGCTTACGGCCTTGCGGGACTGCGTCTCGGATACGGAATGGCCAGGCCCGAAATGATCACCGTCATCGACACCGTGAGCGAGCCCTTCAACGCCAACAGGATCGGCATCGCCGCCGGCGTGGCCGTCCTGACGGAAGACCGAAAGACCTGCCGCAAAGCCATGGGAAAAATCATCCGGGACCGGAGGCGCATGGAGAGGGAACTTGAAAACCTCGGCTGCCGCGTCACCCCCTCGGCGACGAACTTCGTCTTCTTCGAGACCTTTGCCGACTGCAGGACAGTCTCGGACATGATGCTTGAAAAGGGTGTCATCGTCAGGTCCTGCGACATCTGGGGCTACGACAACGCCATCAGGGTCACCGTGGGTACCACCGAAGAGGTGGACCGGTTCCTGAAAACACTCCGCGGGGTTCTCGCGGAACTTGCAGATCGCAATCCGGCGGCAAGGGGAGATGATGGCCATGGTGCTCTTTGAAGAAGTCAGCAAGATCTACGAGGACGGGACAAAGGCGGTAGACAGGCTGAACCTTGAAATCGGCAAGGGGGAGATCGCCGTTTTGATCGGACCCTCCGGCTGCGGCAAGACGACGACCCTCAAGATGGTGAACCGCCT
>JBNGDE010000060.1:0-8707 GCA_049974925.1 Thermovirgaceae bacterium
CCATGCTGAAAAAGATCATAGAAGGATGGATGAAGTGGCAGAGGAGATAGGGTGCCGGTCCTGCAAAAGCTATGGAGGGATGGAGAAATGAGCGAAAATTACTATGAGAAGGTCGACCTTGAGGATTTTCCCAACATTGGCGAATACGCTCCGGAAAAAGGAGAGAAGTTCTTCGAGTATTACGCTGTTGCAACGGGGGCCGGAAAACTGAGCGAAAGGGAAAAATCGCTTATCGCCCTCGCCGTTGCGACTGTCCGTCACTGTCCTTACTGCATCGATACATATACGGTCAAATGCCTTTCCCTGGGGGTCGGGAAAGATGAAATGATGGAGGCTGTACATGTAGGAGCGGCAATGGCCGCCGGGGACATTCTGGCCCATGCTACTCAGATGAGAAAGATCATAAAAAAGAAAGAGATGTAGAAATGGGCCTCAAAGAGGGAACCGACTTCGCGGGAAAATTCATCGAAAAACTTGCCGGCTGTGGTCTTTATCCGCTTCACGCAACCGGGCTGGAAATACTCCAGATGAATATTACGCGCCGGTGCAACCTTTCCTGCAAGCACTGTCATGTCCAGGCCGGGCCTGGAAGGACAGAGAACATGACCCGTGAGACCATGGCTCGGTGCATCAGAGCGGCAGGAGACCCTGGGATTACAACTGTTGACATCACCGGGGGGGCTCCAGAAATGAACCCGGGCCTTGAATGGCTTGTTGTGGAGATGGCCAAGCTGGGTAAAAGGGTTCTCCTCCGGTCAAACCTTGTGATTCTCCTTGAGGAGGGTTTTCGCCATCTTCCTGCTGTGTTCGCGGCCAACGGGGTTGAGGTCGTGGGATCGCTCCCTGATTATCTAGGGGAGGGAACGGACAGGCAACGAGGCAGGGATGTTTTCGGACGGGCCATCGACACAATAAGGCTTCTCAACGGTCTGGGATACGGGAAGCCGGGAAGCGGGCTTGTTCTTGACCTCGTCCATAACCCTGTCGGGGCATATCTGCCGGGCGAACAGAAGCATCTGGAAACTGAATACCGCCGGGTGCTGGGGGCAGTCCACGGAGTGAGTTTCAACGGGCTTTTCTGTCTGGTCAACTGTCCCGTCGGACGGTACCTTGACTATCTGAAAAACAGTGGGAACCTCCGAGACTATCTTATGTCCCTGGAAGCATCGTTCAATCCTGAATCCGCAGGAAGGGTTATGTGCAGGACAACCCTTTCTGTAGGCTGGGACGGCTCCCTTTACGATTGTGATTTTAACCAGGCTCTGAACCTGGAAGTCATCTACAGTGAGAAAGGCAAGATAGGGGATATTGATCTTTCAGTACTTGCGGAAAGAGAGATCAGGCTTGGAGGACACTGCCTGGCTTGCGCCGCAGGCGCAGGGTCATCATGTCAGGGCTCGCTCACTGAATGATGCCGCAGAGAGAGGGACGTCTGAATGGGCAAAGAGTTTGACCGCCTTGAAAAGCAAAGGGAGGGGAAAGAGAACTGGCGTCTTTGGGGGCCCTACCTGAGCGAACGGGCATGGGGCACCGTGAGAGAAGATTACAGTCCCCACGGCGGATCATGGGAATATCTCAGCCACGAACATTCCCGCTCAAGGGCTTATCGATGGAGTGAAGACGGCATCGGTGGTATTTCCGATGATAAACAGCGACTCTGTCTTGCTTTTGCCTTCTGGAACGGAAAGGATCCCATACTCAAGGAAAGGCTTTTCGGGCTGACCGGGAACGAAGGGAACCATGGGGAGGATGTAAAGGAACTTTTCGTCTATACAGACGCGACTCCGAGCCACAGCCTGCTCAGGTATCTCTACAAATATCCCCAGGAAGAATATCCCTACAGCCTTCTTGTGGAGGAAAACCGCCGCAGAACCCGTAGCGAGCCTTCCTTCAACCTCACGGATACGGGCATTTTTGAAGAAGGTCTCTACTGGGATATCGCGATCACCTATGTCAAAGTCAGAACCGACTCCCTGTTTGTCAGGGTGACCGCTTCAAATCGCGGCCCCAGCCCTGCAATGCTGCATCTTCTGCCGATCCTCTGGTTTCGAAATACCTGGTCCTGGGGGGGGAATAACAAGCCCATTCCGTTCATTGAGCCTTCAGAAATCGGCAACTCGGAGTGGGCGGTACGCGCCAGCCATGCGGAGTTGGGTGATTATTACCTTTACGGGGGCCACGCGGCGAAATCCCTTTTTACGGAGAATGAGACCAATTCAGAGCTCCTGTTCTCTTCACCCAACAGGACCCCTTATGTGAAGGACGCCTTCCACAGGATCGTTACAGGAGGAGAACAGGGGGCTGTGAACCCCAATCGCAAAGGGACGAAATTCGGGGCCTGGCACTCGATAGAGTGTGAAGGTGGAAGGAGTTTTTCGGTAGATCTGGCTTTGAACCGCGAGCCTCTCGAAAGACCTTTCGCCGGAGTGAAGAAGCTTCTGGAGACCAGGGAGCGTGAAGCGGAAGAATTTTTCGGGGAGCTTTTGCCAGGGGCTTCTCCGGAAGACGCTCTGATACACCGCCAGGCTGTAGCGGGAATGATATGGAGCAGGCAGTTTTATCATTACAATGTAGGAAGATGGCTTGACGGTGATGAAATAACCCCTCCCGTGGAACGGAGGTCCGGCAGGAACAGCAGATGGCGTCACCTTGAGGCGGAAGATGTCATATCTGTGCCGGACAAGTGGGAGTACCCCTGGTTCGCGGCCTGGGACCTCGCGTATCACTGCATGGTCTATGCGCATTTTGACAGTGATTTCGCCAAAAGACAGTTAGAGCTTTTATTGGACTCGCGTTATCTCCACCCAAACGGGCAGATCCCCGCCTACGAATGGGCTTTCGGGGACGTGAACCCCCCTGTGCACGCCCTGGCTGCCCTTGACGTTTTTCGAACCGAAAGAGAACAGAGAGGGTCCGGAGACCTGGTTTTTCTGAGGCGGTTGTTCAGCAAACTCCTGATGAACTACATGTGGTGGATAAACCGGAAGGATCAGGAAGGGCTGAACGTTTTCGAGGGGGGGTTCATGGGCCTTGACAATATTTCGGTCTATGACCGTTCTCGCGAACTGCCCTCCGGCTACAGCCTGAAACAGGCCGATTCCACAGGCTGGATGGCCATGTTTGCCCTTAACATGATTGTAATGGCACTCGAGCTGGCGCAGGAGCAGCCGGAGTTCGAAGATATGGCTATCCAGCTCTATCGCCAGTTCCTGTCTATCGCCAATTCTATAGCGGGGCACTCACAGGGGGGGATATCACTCTGGGACCCCGAGGCCGGGTTTTTCAAGGATATCATCATTACCCCCGACGGAGAATGCCATCGTATTGACGTCTATTCCTACGTAGGTCTAATTCCTCTCCTTGCCTGTGAGGTTATCCCGGCATCACTCATCAAGGACTTTCCCCGATTCAGGTCGCTGCTGGAGAAACACAGGGGGGGGATCTTCGACGGGCACATCATTTGTGCGTGCCCTTTTACCGAAAACGAAGATGGTGAAAGGCTTCTTTCACTTGTGGATAGCACAATGATTCCGCACATTCTGAACCGCCTGCTGGACGAGGATGAATTCCTTTCCGATCATGGTATAAGGAGCGTGAGCAGAATTCACGCTGATCGGATGGACCTGGGGCCTGTCCCGGGCATCGGATCGGCGCTGATCGAATATGATCCGGGTGAATCCAGGTCCGGTTTGTTCGGGGGAAACTCGAACTGGCGCGGTCCCGTGTGGATGCCAATAAATTACTCGATCCTTCAGTCCCTTGAGAAGTTCTCCAGATACCTGGGACCAGGCTTTACCGTAATTGCTCCCACGGTTGGGGAAGGGGAGGTGGACCTGGCAAAGATAATCGATTCTCTCTGCAACCGGCTGGTAAATATTTTCCGGCGTGGGCGAAATGGCCTCGTACCGGCATTCCCGGAGAATAGCCTTTTCCAGAAAGAACCCGGATGGAAAGACCTGCGCCTCTTCTTCGAGTTCTTCCATGGTGAATCGGGCAAAGGACTCGGAGCTTCCCACCAGACCGGATGGACAGGGTTGACTGCCAATCTGCTTGGAATGATCTACCGGAGCGGGAAACTTCAGGAATCGGAAACCGGGAAGTGAATCATATGAACTTTTACACCGGCAGGGATACATTCCGGGACCCCCACAAGGCATTGACCTTCGAATGGATCGAGACGAACGGCCTCGGAGGCTGGGCAAGTTCCACGATAACGGGTGCCAACACCCGGCGTTACCATGGACTGCTTGTAACAGCCGGAGACCTGGCCGGCGGACGGATGGTCATGCTGTCAAAGATGGATGAGACCATCCTTTCACCAACCGGGAGTTATGAGCTTGGAAGCAATTTCTATCCGGGACTTGTTCACCCGCACGGTCATGAATTTATGGAAAAATTCAGCAAAGATTTCTTTCCCAGGTTCGAATACAAAGCCGGACCATTCCGTATTTCAAAAACAGTCTTCAGTTTGAACGGAGAGAACATGACGGGTGTCATCTACGAAGCCCTGGAGGCCCCGCACGGGTTTTTTCTTGAATTTCGACCGATGGTGGCGGGCAGGGGGTACCACGATCTAATGTCGGCGAACGATGCTATAAACGCGGAAGCCCGATTTTCGAAGGGGGTTTTGAAGATAACCCCCTACCCGGGCATTCCGGAGCTTTTTATCGGGGTTCCGGGATCTGAATTCCTTCCGGATCCGGTATGGTACTACAACTTCGAGTATCCAGCAGAACGGCAAAGGGGTCTGGACTTCAGGGAAGATCTTTTCTGCCATGGCTCACTTCGGGTTCCAATGAGCAAGGGTCAAAAGATCTTCGCCGTTATTTCGGATCGCGACCCTTACGGGAGGGATGGGCAGGTCCTTTTTCTGCAAGAATCAGAAAGGAGAAAGGTTCTTTTAAAGCCCTTTGCAGGGAAAAGTGACTTTGCCGGATCGCTGGCGCTTGCCGCTGACCAGTTCATTGTAATGAAAGGCGATGGCCGACGGAAGGTAATAGCAGGTTATCACTGGTTCACCGACTGGGGAAGGGATACCATGATCTCCCTTCCCGGCCTTGCTTTGGTTACCGGAAGATATGAAGTGGCCAGGGATATTCTCAGGGAATTCGCCGGCAGGGTGAGCGAGGGAATGATCCCCAACTTTTTTCCGGACAACGGCACTGAGCCTGAATACAATACGGCGGACGCATCGCTCTGGTTCTTTGTTTCCGTTTACCGGTACCTGGAATATACAGGAGATGTCGATTTTGTCAGGGAGAATATCATTCCTGCTCTTAAGGAGGTCCTGGAATGGCATGAAAGAGGTACCAGATACGGCATAGGAGTGGACAGCGATGGTCTTCTGAGTTCGGGAGAACCCGGGGTCCAGTTGACCTGGATGGACGCCCGCATCGGTGACAGGGTGGTCACTCCACGTCACGGAAAGGCTGTAGAGATCAACGCCCTCTGGTACAACTCCCTTCGGATATTCGGAGAACTTTCGGAAAAGACAGGGGAACATGGCTGGTCTGCCCTGTACAAGGAAAAGGCCGGGAAGGCACTCCGCCGATTCGGAGAACTCTTCTGGGATCCTGAAAAAGGGTGTCTCTTTGATTTTGTTCATGGAGAATATAAAGACCCTTCCATAAGGCCAAACCAGTTATTCGCCCTGAGCCTTCCGTTCGCGCTTTTGTCACGCGAAAGGGCCCTTTCGGTACTTGAAGTGGTTGAGAGGGAACTCCTTACCCCCATGGGTCTGCGCACACTTTCTCGCGGGGATCCAGGCTACACCCCCCGCTATGAAGGGGACCCTGTTTCGCGGGATTCTGCATATCATCAGGGGACCGTGTGGCCCTGGCTTTTCGGCCCATATATGAGGGCATTGGTAAGGATAAGAGGTTCAGAGGGAAGGGCCCGGGGGAGAAAATTGATCAGCGCGATAAGGCCCCACCTTGAAGAGGCCTGCATCGGTTCCATATCAGAGGTCTTCGACGCGGATGAACCTCATCGGCCCGGGGGATGCATAGCGCAAGCCTGGAGTGTCGCGGAGATCCTTCGAGTTCTGACAGAAGAGGGAATTGACGTCCCGACGGGGTCGGACCTGGACAGGAGGTCCTTTCATGGTCAGATCTTCGCTCAAAAATGATTGGGCAAAACCATGGCTGCAGCATCTGAAAGAATCCTTCTTTTTGTAAAGGCGCCTGTCCCTGGTGAGGTCAAGACCCGTCTTGCTCCTGCCCTGGGATCCGGAAAGGCAGCAGCCCTTTACAGAATGTTCGTCCTCGACCTTCTCCATACACTCAGCGAGATCAAGGTTCCCGTGACAGTACTCTTCCATCCCGAAAGATATGAAGGTCTCGTCAGTGAGTGGCTTGGACAAGGATTGGAATACGTTGCTCAGGAAGGGGACGACCTTGGACAGCGGCTTCGATCAGCTTTCAGTCAAGGCTTTGAAGGCGGTGCGGAAAGTCTCCTGGCCCTGGGCGGTGATATGCCGGATATTCCGGGGGCACTGATTCTGGAGGCATTTTCCTCGCTTGAAGAATACCCCTCTGTGCTGATACCGGCAATTGACGGTGGATACGCGGCCATCGGTTTCACGAGGGAAGGCTACTGTCCTGAGGTTTTCCGTGGAATACCCTGGGGAACGAGCGAAGTATTCAGAAAGACTTTGAATATCCTTGCCGCGGAAGGTGTACAGGCAAAGACCCTCTCCCCCTGGCAGGACGTGGATACGCCCAGGGATCTTGATGATCTTGTGAAAAGGCTGGGAAGAAGCAAATTATGCAAGAATGTCAGAGATTTTTTAAAAGATGAAGAGACCAGGAGGAAATAATGGAATTTTCGGTCGTCGTGCCGGTATATCATGAATCCGTTCGGATCAACTCACTTATGGACCACATCAGGTCCCTGGCAGGCCAAAGCGGCCATGAAGTGGAGATCATAGTTGTGGATGGTTCCCCCCTGGCTGAAACTGTTTCGGCAATAAAGTGCAAGGATGTAAAGAAAATGGTTTCGTACCCTGGTAGGGGAACCCAGATGAACGTCGGCGCAGAATCCGCTTCGGGAGATGTGCTGGTTTTCCTTCATGCCGATACCCTGCTCCCCCCGTCAGCTTTCTTGCTCGTTTCCAACCTGCTGGAGGACCCATCGGTCTGCGGTGGAGCTTTTGACCTTGGCATTGACGATGGCTGCAAGGTTTTCCGACTGATAGAACGAATGGCCAACTTGCGGTCGAAGCTGTCCCGTATACCCTATGGAGACCAGGCAATATTTGTGCGTTCCTGTGTTTTTTCGTCGATAGGGGGGTATCGCGACATCCCTATTTTCGAAGATGTAGACCTGATGAGGCGGATAAAGGCAGCAGGTCTCGAAATGGGTTTTATTGAAAGCCCTGTTTTGACCTCGGCCAGACGGTGGCATCGGGAAGGTGTACTCCGAACGACTTTGCGGAACTGGGTCATCCAGGCGGGGTATTTTGCGGGGTTTTCCCCGGAGTTTCTTGGACGGTTCTACCGGAGGGATGTCTCATAAATTGTTTTTAAGGAATCTCTGAACAAAGCCACTTGAAAGCAGCAACAGCAAGAACAGTGAAACAATTTTGCTTGAAGCATCTGTTTTCAGGGCACTTGTTCGTCGGTTCCCGTGCTGTCAGGCCTTTTCGGGCCTGGATCTACCGTTTCTCCGGCCTTTTGGCCGGTCTTTGGAGACACTACACCCCTGAGGGGTGTTCAAGTAGCCTCTTTCTCACCAAATAGAGGTTCGCAAGGGCAAAGCTGACATACAAATAGTTCGTGTTCTTGGCCAAGCCCTTGTACCGCACCTTGACGAAACCGAATATGTTTTTGAAGATGCCGAAGACGTGTTCCACCCTCACCCGGGTCCGGGAGAGTTCCCGGTTGCGGAGTTTGTCCTCCTCGGTGAGCTTCCTGCCCCTCACGCCACGACGGTGGATCTTCTGTCTGGCATGGGGAGCGCTTTTGGCGATGGCTTCGCCCTTTCCAAAATAGGCGGAGTCTCCCCATACGGCCTGTTCCTTTCCGTGGAGCAGACCGCCGATGCAGTGCGAGTCATGGACGTTGGCCGGTGTAGTGACCAGACTGTGGACTGTTCCCGTTTGAGCATCAACGCCGATATGGGCCTTCATGCCGAAGTCCCACTGGTTGCCCTTTCTGGTAGGCGTGCATCTGGCGGTCCCGGGTCTTGATGTTGTTTTTCGTCGACGAGGGGGCGGAGATGATGGTGGCATCCATGATGGTCCCTTCGGACATCCGCAGTCCCCTGGCCTGAAGGTTCAGGGAGACGGATTCGAACAGCTTTTCCCCCAGGTCATGGGCTTCGAGGAGGTGACGGAACTTGCAGATCGTCGTCTCGTCCGGCACGGGTTCGTTCCCCAGGTCGATCCCGGCGAATCGGCGCATGGATTCCATGTCGTAGAGGGCTTCTTCTGCGGCGGGATCGCTCAGGTTGAACCATTGCTGCAGGAAGTGGATGCGGAGCATCCGTTCGATGCCGACGGGAGGACGGCCCTTTTTGCCCTTGGGATAAAAAGGCTCGATGAGGGCACACAGTTCTTTCCACGGGACGATCTTGTCCATTTCGGCCAGGAATTTCTCGCGACGCGTCTGTTTCACCCTGTGTTTCTCGAAGGATTTGGCATTCGCAAGGCTTTTCTGGCGTTTCATGGGCATCATCTCCCCGGAAAAGATCGGCAACTTGTACAGAG
>JBNGDE010000061.1:0-8661 GCA_049974925.1 Thermovirgaceae bacterium
AGTGCAGGCCTGTCGTCGGTTCATCGAGGAGGTACAGACTGTTTCCGTGGAATTTTTTCCCCAGCTCCGTTGAGAGTTTGACTCTCTGTGCTTCCCCTCCGCTCAAGGTTGGCGCCGGTTGTCCCAGTCTGATATAGCCAAGCCCGGCTTCTTCGATGACACGTAGTTTCCCGGCGATCTTTGGTTGGTCCGAAAAAAATCCCCGGGCTTCATTCACCGTCATGTCGAGAACCTCCGCGATGGTTTTTCCCTTGAAGCGTATATCAAGGGTTTCCTGGTTGTAACGGGAACCGCTGCAAACATCGCATTTGACGTACACGTCAGGCATAAAAAGCATCGAAACCTTCACTTGTCCCTCGCCCTTGCACGACTCGCAGCGTCCGCCCTTCACATTGAAGCTGAATCTTCCGGGGCTGTACCCTCTCAGCCGGGACTCGGGCAGCTGCGAGTACAATTCCCGTATCGGGGTGAATACGCCGGTATAGGTAGCGGGGTTCGAACGTGGCGTTCTGCCGATGGGACTTTGGTCAATCATGACCATGTTTATTCGGTCAGTCCATCCGGTGATTGTTATATCTTGATGCTGTCCGGCACGCTCCCGGTAATTTTTATCAATTTTCCGGCGAAGCCCCTTGTAGAGGATTTCATGCATCAGTGTGCTTTTTCCTGAACCGGAAACACCACTGATACAGACCAGAAGCCCCGTCGGGATATCAACGTCAATTTCTTTAAGGTTATTTTCCGCTGCTTTCCTTATTTCAATATGGCCGGAAGGGCTGCGCCGGCTTTTCGCCCGGATTATTCCTGATTTTTTGCCATGTAAATGGGGCCCCGAGAGAGTGGCGGTAACAGGAAGTTTTGCCGGGGTCGACGAAGCTACGATTTCTCCACCCAGCTCTCCTGCGCCTGGTCCCAGTTCAATGATATGATCGGCTTTCAGCATTGTTTCCCTGTCATGTTCGACGACGATAACCGAATTCCCGAGGTCGCGAATTGTTTCGAGTGTATGAAGCAGTCTGGATGTATCTCTTGCGTGCAGCCCTATGGTCGGCTCGTCGAGCACATAAAGAACGCCCGTCAGTTTCGACCCGAGTTGTGTGGCCAGCCGGATGCGCTGGCTTTCTCCGGCACTCAGCGTGTCCGCTCTCCGCGACAATGTCAGGTAACCGACGCCCACGTCAACCATGAAGGAGAGTCTTTTCCTGATTTCCTGCACAACGGGTGCACAAATATCCCTTTGTCCTTCCGGCAGGTCGAGAGCCTCGAAAATTCCGGGTAACTCCTCCACTGCGGCAGTCACCACGTCGGCAATCCCGATGTCCTTTATACGAACGGAAAGGGCTTCAGGCCTTAGTCTCATTCCCCTGCAGGTTTTGCAGATGTCCTCGTTCCGGTACCCTGCAAGCTCGTTTTTTACGGCTTCAGATTCCGTTTCGCGCCACCGGGTTTCCAGCCACGGCAGCAGTCCCTCGTAACGCCCCGTGTACCTTACGGTTTTCCCCCTCTTCCTGTCTCTAAAGGAAAGCTCAAGTTTTTCGTCTGATCCGTACAGTATTATGTTCCGGACCTTTTCGGAAAGATCCCCGAAGGGTGTCTTTTCTAAATCAAGGCCTGCTTGTATTGCAAGGGCCGAGAGTTTTCGGAGCATGTAATGATTTTTCTTCCACGGCAGAAGGGCGCCGTTCATCGGCGCCTGCTGCGGGTCAACGACTCGTTCGGGTGCAAAATACTCGTGACTTCCAAGACCGTTGCAATCGGGACATGCCCCGTAGGGATTATTGAAGGAAAAGAGTCTTGGGTCGATCTCGGGAAAGGAGACGCCACAATCCGTACATGCTGCATGCTCGGAGAGGGTTTCGCTTTTATCTTCCGCGCCGATTTTGACAAAACCATCGCTCGACTGCAGTGCGTTTTCTACAGCTTCTGCCAGGCGTCCGCGGTTTTTTGGGGAGACCGTCGTCCGGTCGATCAAAATCTCGATATCGTGCTTCTTTCTTTTGTCCAGGGAAATGTCTTCTTCCAGCCAGTATAGTGTTCCGTCCACCTTGACCCGCAGGAAGCCTTGCTTCAAAAAGCCGATGAACAGATTGCGGAATTCTCCTTTTTGTCCACTCACGACAGGTGAAAGAATTTCCACGGGTTTGCCGTCAAAGTTTTTGAGAATGAAATCAACGATTTCGTCGAGACTGTAACTTTGCAGCTTTCTACCGCATACGGGGCAGTAAGGTGTGCCTGCCCGTCCGAAAAGCAGCCGGAGAAAGTCATAAACTTCAGTGGCGGTCCCCACCGTTGAACGGGGATTATGGGAGACACCTTTCTGTTCGATGGATATGGCTGGCGAAAGGCCGGAAATATCGTCCACATCTGGTTTGTCCTGTACTCCGATAAACTGCCTCGCATACGCGGACAATGATTCCACATAACGCCGTTGTCCTTCCGCGTAAATCGTGTCGAAGGCAAGTGAGGATTTTCCGGAACCTGATGGTCCCGTGATCACAACCAGGCGGTTTTTAGGGATCCGTACGTCTATGTTTTTTAAATTGTGTTCTCTTGCGCCTTTTACCTCTATCCACTTCGGCATGTGTCTTTTCGCCCCCTGTGTTTTCCTGCAAAATGTCCCTGATGGAAGCCGCCTTTTCAAAATCAAGCCTTTCTACGGCTTCCCACATCATGCGTTCCAGTTCCTGTCGCGGAAGCTCCATGGACATTGATCCGGTTTTTTCCCCTTTGAGCACGGCCGACTGAAGATCTTCAGGCAAGATATGTACGATGTCCTTTTTCACCGTGGTCGGTTTTATGCCATGTTGTCTGTTGAAGTTGATTTGTATTTCTCGCCGCCGCGTTGTTTCTTCAATGGCACGCCTGATGCTGTCTGTCTTTCGGTCTGCGTAAAGAACAACCGTCCCGGCTGCGTTTCGCGCCGCCCTGCCCGTCATCTGCACGAGGGACCGGTGAGACCGCAAAAAACCTTCCCTGTCTGCGTCGATAATGGCGACAAGGGAAACCTCGGGAAGGTCGAGGCCTTCACGGAGAAGATTGACCCCGACGAGGACAGAGATGTCTCCACGGCGGAGTTCCCTGAGAAGCTCGACTCTTTCAAAGGCGTCAAGCTCGGAATGAATGTACCTGACGGCAAAGCCGAGTTCCGAAAGGTACTCGGCCAGGTCCTCTGAGGAGCGTTTTGTAAGCGTCGTCACCAAGGCTCTTTCACCTTTTTTGACCACCTTCCCGAGACGCTCTACGAGATCATCAACCTGTCCCGTTGCCGGCGAGACTTCGAGAACGGGATCAACCACCCCTGTAGGTCGTACGACCTGCTCTACGACCTGATCTGCCGTTTTGAGTTCCCAGTCTCCGGGAGTGGCGGAAACAAAGCATACCCTGCCAAGGTATTTCCTGAATTCATCCCAGATGAGAGGCCTGTTGTCAAGACAGGAGGGAAGCCGGAAACCATGTTCAACGAGGGTTTGTTTTCTCGCCCTGTCTCCGTTGTACATTCCCTGGACTTGAGGCAGGGTGATATGTGATTCGTCGATGACGAAAAGGAAATCTTCCGGAAAGAAATCCAGGAGTGTCCCGGGAGGTTCTCCGGGTTCCCGGCCGTCCAGGTATCTTGAGTAATTTTCTATACCGGAACAATAGCCGACTTCCGAAAGCATTTCCATGTCGGATCTCGTCCGCATCTCGAGCCTCTGGGCCTCGAGAAGCTTTCCACGGGACCGGAATGCATCTACCTGCTGCTGGAGTTCGGACTCTATTTGTCCGAGGGCTTTCTCGACAGCCTCGGCGGAGGTGATGTAGTGCTGTGCTGGGAAAATGGCTGCACCTTCCTTTGACAAGACGCTTTTGCCGGTGAGGGGATCGATTTCGTCAATCTTTTCAATGGTTTCATCAAAGAAAACAACCCGGACGGCCCGATCACTGTAAGCAGGAAAAATCTCAAAAATTTCCCCCCTGACACGGAAACTCCCC
The DNA here is from genome assembly GCA_049974925.1 of Thermovirgaceae bacterium. Classification (GTDB taxonomy): domain Bacteria; phylum Synergistota; class Synergistia; order Synergistales; family Thermovirgaceae; genus UBA1876. The sequence continues at coordinate 3,973 of JBNGDE010000061.1, forward strand.
GGCTCGAGGATGATGTCGTTCCTTTCGTAGTGGTTTCGGACAAGGTGTTCGAGAAATTCCCTGCGACTATAGGTTTCTCCCACGAAGAAGCGGAAAACGGCTTCTTCGTAATTTTTCCGTTTCCCGATCCCGTAAATGCAGGATACGCTGGCAACGACGATGACGTCCCGTCGCTCGAGAAGAGCTTTCGTCGTGGAGAGCCTTAGCTTTTCGATTCTCTCGTTGATGGAGGCGTCCTTCTCAATGTAAATATCACTCGACGGAACGTAGGCTTCCGGCTGGTAGTAGTCGTAATAGCTGACGAAATATTCGACGGCGTTTTCCGGAAAAAAACTCTTGAACTCGCTGAAAAGCTGCGCTGCCAGGGTCTTGTTATGGGCCAGCACGAGAGTTGGTTTCTGGAGGTTTTCGATGACATGGGCTATGGTAAAGGTCTTTCCACTTCCAGTGACCCCCAGAAGACATTGCCTGTTTAGCCCTTTTTCGAACCCTTTGACAAGGGAGTCAATGGCACCGGGCTGGTCTCCCGCCGGAGACCATGGAGCCGCTAGACGAAAGCGGCGCGTCTGCATGATTTTTTTCACCCTCTTCTTGACGGATAAGTAAAAAGAGCGTCCGGGATAACATCCTCCCCCGAACGCTCGAAACTGTCAAAACGTGTTATTCCGTTACAGCAAAAACGTTTTCAGTCCCACTCAGATGGCGGGTCTGAAGAATCCCCTTGTCTTTTGCCCGAGGAAAAAACAGAAAGCGGATCTTCTTCGGAATCGTTGCCTGATTCGCCCTGCGCGTTTTCCTCTTTTTCCGAACCGCCGCGATCAGGGTCCAAAGAGCCGTCCTCTTCCTCAAGACCTTTTTGCAACAGTTCATCCAGCCTCGATCCCTCGATCACTTCTTCTTCAAGAAGTATTTTCGAAATCCGCCTGTGTGAATCGGCGTGTTCGACCAGAAGGGCCCGCACCGTATCGTAGCAGTCGTCGACGATTCTGCGGACTTCCTGGTCGATGGCATAGGCCACTTCATCGCTGTAGTTCCTGTCTTCCATAATGTCCCGTCCGAGGAAGACCTCATGGTGTTTTTTCCCGAGGGTCACCGGTCCCAGCCTTTCGCTCATGCCGAATTCGGTCACCATCTGTCGTGCGATCTGTGTCGCCCGTTCAAGGTCGTTCTGGGCACCAGTGGTGATGTCTTCAAAGTGCAGTTCTTCGGCGACGCGCCCGCCGAGGAGAACGGAAATCCTGTTCAAAAGCTCCTTTTTTGACATGAGGAACCGGTCTTCCTCGGGGAGCTGGAGCGTGTATCCCAAAGCCGCACGTCCTCTCGGGATGATGGAGATCTTGTGCACGGGGTCGCAACCGGGGAGGAGTTTTGCGACCAGGGCGTGCCCTACCTCATGATAGGCGATGATTTCCTTCTCCCGTTCCGATATCAACCGGCTTCTTCGTTCGGGTCCAGCGAGGACTCGGTCTATGGCTTCCTCGAATTCGCTCATGCTGATAGTCTTGCGATTCTGTCTGGCCGCAAGAAGGGCCGCCTCATTCACCAGGTTGGCGATATCTGCGCCCACGAAGCCCGGTGTTCTCCGTGCGATAACCTCAAGATCCACATCGTCAGAGAGCTTGACTTTCTTGATGTGTACTTTCAGGATGGCTTCACGGCCTTTCAGGTCAGGTCTGTCGACGACGATCTGCCTGTCGAAACGACCTGGACGCAGCAATGCCGGATCGAGAATATCGGGCCTGTTCGTCGCCGCAATGAGAATGATTCCCGCAGCTTCATCAAAGCCGTCCATTTCAACGAGGAGCTGGTTCAACGTTTGCTCCCGTTCGTCATGGCCTCCGCCGAGACCCGCTCCCCGCTGTCGCCCGACGGCATCTATCTCATCGATGAAAACGATGCAGGGGTTATATTTTTTGGCCTGCTCGAACATGTCCCGGACCCTTGCAGCCCCCACACCCACAAACATTTCGACGAAATCGGAGCCGCTGATGCTGAAAAAAGGCACCTCCGCTTCTCCCGAACAGGCTCTTGCGAGCAAGGTTTTCCCGGCTCCCGGGGGGCCGAGAAGCAGGACGCCCTTTGGTATCCGTGCTCCGAGGGATGCGAATTTGCCCGGCTCCTTCAGGAATTCGACGACTTCCTGGAGTTCCTCTTTCGATTCATCGCAACCGGCAACATCATCGAAGGTGACCTTCGGTCGATTGTCGAGAAACAACTTTGCCTTGTTTTTTGCGAAGCTCATGACCCGGTTGCCGCCACCCTGCATGTGGTAGAGGATAAATATCCAGGCCCCGATCAAAAGGAGTGTCGGAAAAAACGAGGTCATCATCGTCGCCCACCACGGGGCCTGTTGTGGCGGCTTCACGGTAACGTCGGCGCCTTTTTCGGCCAGTTCCCTGGCCAGATCTCCGACACCTATGGCAGTGGTCGAATATTTGACACCATCCGTCATTGTACCGGTGATGGTCTCGCCTTCTATCGTCGCTGTGGATATCCTTCCGCTGTTGAGAGCAGAAAGGAATTGGCTGTACGCAATGGGTTTATATTCCGCAGGTCCCTGGACCGGGGAAAGGAACACATTGACAAGGCTGACGACGAGAACAATCAAAACAAGGTAAAGTCCAAGGTTCTTCATCATTCGTCCCAAAAGATTCCCACCTCTCGTTCGGCTTCTCCTGTCACTCAGGCTGTGGCTCTGAGAACGTGAATATCGGGGAGGTTTCTCCACCTGCCCGCGTAATCCAGCCCGTAACCGACGACGAATTCGTCAGGGATCTCGAAACCCCTGTAGGTAACGTCAACACTGACTCGCCTGCGTTCGGGTTTGTCGAGTAGCGTGCAAACCCCTATTGTCTTTGGAGAACGTTCTCGAAGAAGGTTTAGCAGATAGTGTAAAGTCAGTCCCGTATCCACAATGTCCTCCACGACAAGAACGTTCCTGCCGGTAATTTCTTCGTCAAGGTCTTTGGTAATTTTCACAATTCCGCTTGAATGTGTGGAAGAACCATAAGAAGAAACCGCCAGAAAATCAAGTTCAACGGGAATCGAAGAATTCATGCACCGCATAAGGTCAGAAAGGAAAACCACCGATCCTTTCAGGACGCCGATAAGTAAAACAGGGTCGGCAGCATAGTCCTTCTGTATTTCAGCCGCCATTTCCTTTACACGGGTCGAGATTTCCTCTTTTGCTATAAGAATCCCGCCGAGACGGTAGGTTTTCATTTTACACGAACCTTTCTGGAGGCCGGTTGTGCCTCGATGACAATCCCAGACGAGGAACCGGCGCCTTTTTCACGTTCAGTCCCGTTGTCATAGGCCGGGATCCACCGCCTCCCCGATGGAAAGACGATGACAGGCCATTGGTTGCGGAAACACCAGGGGACCGGTGTCCTTTGGCGATACTCTTTCTGGAAGGTGGAGACCGCTGTCAAAATGCACCCTCTCGTCTCTTCTTCGGGAAGGAATATCCGCCATGAATCCGGTGATTCCGATGTATCCGATGTATCCGACCGAGAACATGATACAGGTCTCCACGAAAAAATCCAGAGTCCCCAAAAAATAGTTCCTTTGTACCTTTCCAGGGGGAGGGGTCCGGCAGGTGGACATTTCTCTGACAGCCAATTCCTTTCCATCAGTATAATCTTTTCAGCGCCACCGCACATTTCTATCGAATCCTGCCATTGAAAACGCCAGGGCTGCTGTTTGAGGAGAAGGTCGGCGAGGGTCTTCAGCCGTCTTCTTTCAATCACCTTCAATCCTAGTGCCCTGCATTCTTCCACGATAAAGTCGACTGCGTTATCGGCTCCCCTTTGGACAAGGGCTTTTCTGTTCCAGGCCTGAAAGGCACAGGGGACGCGAGTCCGTATACGGAGAGCCAGGTTTTCGGCCCACTCTGTTTGCTTGCGGGAAATCCGCCGGGCATCTTCCGCGAGGCCAAGAAGGTGTTCGCGCGTTTTCGGATTATAGGAGCACTCGAGATAAGGGATGAGATCATGGCGTATGCGGTTTCTCAAGTAGGCCGTATTTACGTTTGTAGCATCCGTCACCCATGGAAGTCCACGAAACTTGAGGAGTTTCATCAGATCACTACGTCCCAAATCCATGACCGGCCTGACGATTTTCCCGCGTTTTTCAGGTATTCCCGCGAGACCGCGAATGCCGCACCCCCGCAGGATGTTGTGTAGCACCGTCTCAACCTGGTCGTCAGCTGTATGGCCGACGGCTATCCATTTCGCGTCGAACTCGTTTGCACATGCTTCCAGGAAACCGTAGCGAAGCCTCCGCCCGGCTTCCTCCAGGCTTTCTCCTCTTTTTTTCAGGCCCGGCACATCGATGGTGGTGCCTCTGAATTCGAGTTTCAGCGTATCTGCCAGATTTTTTACGAACTTGGCATCTCTTTCAGCGTCACCAGGTCTGAAACGGTGGTTGACATGGGCTACGACCAGATCCTCCGGATCTTTGAGATGCATCAACAACCACAGCATGCATACTGAATCGCTTCCACCGGAAACGGCTATGATCATCTTTCCTTCCTTGCCGTACCAGCCCTGTCGGTTTCCGGCCTGCTTGAGAATCGCAAGCATTTGTCTTTCTTCCACGAGAAGCATCTCCGTCTGACTGAAACCATTGCCCTGGATCACAGCTGTCCAAAACATCTAGAAATTGAAAACATGACCCAGTAACTGCAAG
>JBNGDE010000062.1:0-8353 GCA_049974925.1 Thermovirgaceae bacterium
TTGTGCCGAGGGCTTTCATGCGGGCCACGTTGGGGGCCTGGCGTTTCACGTCGACAGCGCCCATGTAGACGGTGCACTTCATCCCCATCAGGGCCGCCGCAGTGGCCGAAGCCGTACCGTGCATGCCGGCCCCTGTTTCGGCGATGATTTCCGTCTTTCCCATATGTTTGGCCAACAGCGCCTGTCCCAGTGCGTTGTTGATCTTGTGTGCGCCGGTGTGATTGAGGTCCTCCCGTTTGAGGAAAAGCCTTCCTCCACCATATTTTTTACTGATGTTCCGGCACTCGGTGATTGCCGAGGGTCGCCCCACGTATTCTTTCAGGAGTCTTTCGAACTCTTTTGCAAAATCCGGGTCGGGGAGGATTTCCTCAAAGGCCCTTTCAAGCTCCTGCAGCCTGGATTCGAGCTCGGGCGGAACGAAGCTTCCTCCGAATTCGCCGTAAAATCCCTTTTTCGTCTTTTCTTGCGCTCTTCTTGTCATTCTCGTCTTCCTCCTCTTTTTCCGCTGTCAACGCGGGTTCTTTAAAAAACCAGGGGCGGCTCCCCGAGGGAAACGCCCCTGGTTGAAACAAAAAAGGGGCTGCGGAGTTTTCCTTCCGCAGCCCCGTGTCAGCACACAGGCCGGCTGCGGCGCCTTCAGCGCCACCACCAGAAACGAATGACTCGATTCGTGTTCCACATTCTCCTGTTTTTCATCTCGTCTCAGCTCCAAATTTCTATGGACTATACCAGAAAAGTCCCGAAGCGGCAATGTTGTACGCCCGAGTTGTGACCGAACAGGCGGCTCTTGACAAAGAAGAGGGTAACACGTACCTTTGGAATGTAATAAAAAATGGGACGTAGTGTCCCAAATTTAAACGGAGGATCCGGTGAAAAAACTTGAAACGAGGCGGGATGCCGTAGCCAGGATAGCCGCCGTCATGGAGTTTCTTTGTTCGTCCGGCGAGACTCACAGCCTCCGGGAGATAGAGGCCCACACCGGAATTCCACGCAGCACACTTCACAGGTTGCTCCTGTCACTTGAGAGACAGGAATGGGTGTACCGGGATGATCAGTCGGAACGTTTCCGACCCGGCGTGCGCTTTTTTTTGCTCCACAACAGTAAGCTCTTCCATCAGGCCCTTGTCCGGGCGGCGGCCCCCCAGATGGAACGACTCGTTCTGGAAACGGGTAAAACGGCCGTTATGAGCGTTTTGGAGGGATCGACAGGCCTGTGTATTCATCATGTCGAACCTCCGAGGGGCGTGAAATACGTTGCCCACAGGGGAATGACCGTTCCGCTTCATGCCGGTGCCACGGGAAAGGTGCTTCTTGCCTTTTGTCCGGAAGATGAAAGAAATAGGATACTGGAATCGGGCCTTCCCGACGGGGTGGATGTTTCGAAGCTCAGGAAAGAGCTCGAGCACATCAGGCGTCAGGGATATGCCTACAGCCGGGAGGAATGGATGGAACATGTCGGAGACATCAGTATCCCCGTCTTTGACGGCCGAGGGAGATTCCTCGCCCAGATGGGGCTCGCTGGTCTTGTCACCAGTTTCACCGGGCAGGAAGAGACGTTGCTGCGATCCTTGAAGGAAGCGGCCATGAGGATCAGCACGTCCGTTTGATTACGGCTTTTTCGAAAAAGGAATGAAATCAAGGCTTTACGAGAACGATCACAGGGAGGTCAAAAATATGACGAGACAGCTCATTGAATGTGTCCCGAATTTCAGCGAAGGCCGACGCCAGGAAGTTATCGAGGAAATCGTCAAGCCCTTCAAGGAAACGAAGGGGTGCTACCTGTTTGACTATCGTGCCGACGAGGACCACAATCGTCTGGTTGTCAGCCTGGCTGGAGAGCCACAGGCGATATGCGAGGCAGTGCTTGCGGCATCGAAAATCGCCGTGGATTCCATCGACCTGAACACCCACCAGGGTGCGCATCCGCGCATGGGCGCCGTTGACGTCATCCCTTTCACCCCGATCAGCAACATCTCCATGGAAGAGTGCGTAAAGCTTTCTCATGATTTCGGCAAGCGCTTCCACGAAGAACTTGGCGTACCGGTTTACTTTTACGAAGAATCGGCCCTCAGGCCAGAGAGGAAAAAGCTGGAGGTCATCCGCAAGGGCCAATACGAGGCCCTCAAGGAAGAGGTCAAAAATCCGGAACGCCACCCCGACGTGGGTGAGCCGAAGCTGCATCCCACGGCCGGTGCCACCGTGATAGGTGCCCGAAAATTTCTGGTGGCTTTCAACGTAAACCTCAACACCACCAACCTTGATATCGCAAAAACCATCGCAAAACGGGTACGCGCCTCGGGCGGCGGGTTCACCGCCGTCAAGGGAATCGGCCTGGCCCTGGAGGACAAGGGCATGGTCCAGGTGAGCATGAACATCGTAGATTTCGACAAGACGGCGATCTACCGGGCGCTGGAATTCATCCGGATGGAGGCCGCGCGGTGGGGCGTAACCATCAATGGAACGGAAGTCTACGGCATGATCCCCGCAAAGGCCATCCTCGACAGCGCCGCATACTACATGCAGATCGATGATTTCGACCCGAACCAGGTTCTCGAGCTGAAACTTCTCGAGCTCATGCGGGAAGAGGATGTGTCATGAGAAGGATCCTGTTTCATAATGCAAACATTCACACGCCTGTCATGGGTCCCGCCCCTTCTTCGGGGAAGGACCAGGGAAAGGTTGCCGTCTATGAGGAAGGAGCCCTTCTGTGTGAAAACGGCCTGATCGCCGCCGTTGGACCGGCGGAAGAGGTCTTTCGCAAGGCCGAGGGGCTTGATGTGGATATGGAAGTGGATTTCAACGGGGCCTGCATGATTCCAGGTTTCGTCGACCCCCACACCCATATCTGTTTTGCCAAAAGGCGCGAGAGGGAGTTTTCCATGCGCCTTGCCGGCATGCCCTACCTGGAAATCCTCAAGGCCGGCGGGGGGATCCTCTCTTCCGTCGAAGCCGTTCGGGAGGCCTCCGAGGAAGAGCTCTACCAGGCGACCCTGGACAACATCTACCGGGCGATGACTCTCGGCACGACAACCATCGAGGTTAAAAGCGGATACGGCCTGACCACCGAGTCAGAACTCAAGATGCTTTCCGTCATCGGGCGTGTCGGCCGTGAAACGCCCCTGGACGTGGTGGCCACATTCATGGGAGGTCATGCCGTTCCAAAGGAATACAAGCACGATCCCGACGCATTCGTGGATCTTCTGGTGAACGAAATGATCCCTGCCGCCGCCGAACAGGGGATTGCCACCTTCTGTGATGTTTTCTGCGAAGAAGGGGTTTTCACCATCGACCAGAGCCGCCGGATTCTCGAGGCAGCCAGACAGAAAGGTTTCAAGCTCAGGATTCATGCCGACGAGGTCAACGATCTCGGGGGAGCGGGACTTGCCGCGGAACTCAGGACCCATTCGGCGGAGCATCTTCTCGCTGCCGGGGAAGAGAACCTCAAGGCCATGGCAAAGGAAGGCGTCATCGCTGACATCCTTCCGGCGACGGCCTACAGCCTCAAGAAACCCTATGCCCCGGTGAGGAAGATGATCGAACTCGGTGTCCCAGTGGCGCTTGCCACGGACTGCAACCCGGGTTCCTGTTTCACCGAATCCATGCCCTTTGTCTTCGGGCTGGGAGTCATGAACATGGACATGAGCGTCGAGGAAGCTCTTGTCGCCACGACGCTCAATGCGGCGTGGTCCGTGGAAATGCAGGACAAAGTCGGCAGCCTCGAAACTGGCAAACAGGCCGATTTCCTCATCCTGGACGGCGAGACACCGGCGATTCTCGCCTATCACGCGGGAGTCTCGCCGGTGGCGGAAGTCTACAAAAAAGGTGTTCTTGTCGCCTGAAAAACGAACTCTGGAGGAGGACGACCATGAAGCTTTCGGAGATGAAGGTAAAGGAATTCGTTGACGAACTGGCATCGAGCTCTCCCGCACCGGGCGGGGGGAGCGTGGCCGCACTTTCCGCTTCTTTAGGCGCGGCCCTGGTTGCGATGGTTTCCGCCCTGACGGTGGGCAAGGAAAAGCACAGGGAGAACTGGGAGATCATGGAAAAGACTGGGAAAGAGGCGACGGAGCTCAAAAAACGTCTCCTCGAACTGATGGAAGCCGATACAGAGGCTTTCAATACCTTCATGGCGGCTCTGAAAATGCCAAAAGGGACAGAAGAAGAGAAAAACCGCAGGAAAGAAGCCATACAGGAAGCGACAAAAGGAGCCATCGACGTTCCCCTAAGAACACTTCGTGCCTGTCGGGATGTAGCGGCTCTGGCGGGGACGGCCTGTGAAAAGGGCAACCCCAATGCTGTTTCCGATGCCGGGACGGCGGCGATTATGGCCCAGGCGGCGGGGAAGGCGGCGGCCTATAACGTCAAGATAAATCTCATGGGGCTGAAAGATGAGGCCTATGGCGCCAAGGTGCGCGAAGAAATGGAAGATCTGATGGAGGATATCAAAAACCGGGTGGCGGGCGTGGAAAAGGCTATAGAGAAATCCCTTGGATAGGTAAAAGGATGAAAAAGACGGTCGAAAGCGAGGAATCTGACCCACGTAAAACGAAGGAGGGGTTATGAATGTTGGAAAAGAATATCGAAAACGGCAAGGCCATGACGATAAAGCTTGACGCGGAACTTCCTGAATATCCCGAATTTGAAAAAGGAATCCGCCGGGCTCCCAACAGGGGCTGGACGCTGAACCGGAAAGAAACGGAACTGGCGCTTAAAAACGCCCTGCGCTACGTGCCCGAAGAACTTCACGAAAAGCTCGCACCGGAGTTCATGGAGGAGCTTCGGACCATGGGGCGCATCTATGCCTACAGGTACCGCCCCAAGGGGAGGCTCTACGGAAAACCAGTCCATGAGTACAAGGGCAAATGCCTGGCGGGCAAGGCCTTCCAGGTCATGATCGACAACAACCTTGATTTCGAGGTGGCCCTTTACCCTTACGAACTTGTCACCTACGGGGAGACGGGCCAGGTCTGCCAGAACTGGCTCCAATACCGGTTGATCAAAAAATACCTCGAGGAACTCACCGAAGACACCACCCTGGTCGTCGAAAGCGGACACCCTCTTGGGCTGTTCAAGTCCCGGCCGGAGGCTCCGAGGGTTATTATCACCAACGGGCTTCTCGTGGGAATTTTCGACAACCAGGAAGAGTGGCACCGCGGCATGCAGCTGGGAGTCACCAACTATGGTCAGATGACCGCAGGGGGATGGATGTACATCGGTCCCCAAGGCATCGTCCACGGGACCTTCAACACACTGCTCAACGCCGCCAGGCAGAAGCTTGACGTGGGCCCCAAGGGAAATCTTGCGGGTATTCTCTTTGTCTCCTCAGGGCTTGGCGGAATGAGCGGTGCCCAGGCCAAGGCTACAGAAATCGCCGGTGGCGTGGGCATCATCGCCGAAGTTGACGAATCGAGGATCGAAACGCGCCGCAAGCAGGGGTGGGTCAGCAAGATCGCCAAAAGCTGCGAGGAAGCCTTCTCCATGGCAAAAGAGGCCATGAAAAAGAAGGAACCTCTTTCCATAGCCTATCACGGCAACATCGTGGATCTCCTTCAGTATGCCGTGGACAACAATGAAGAAATCCCCCTGCTATCGGACCAGACCAGCTGCCACGCGGCTTACGACGGAGGATACTGCCCCGTGGGCCTTACCTTCGAAGAGCGCACCAGGATGCTCAAGGAAAATCCGAAGGAATTCCGACGCCTTGTCGATGAGTCCCTCAAGAAGCACTTCGAACTTATCAAGACCCTTGTGGACAGAGGCACCTATTTCTTCGACTATGGCAACTCCTTCATGCGGGCCGTTTTCGACGCCGGCGTCACGGAGATAGCGAAAAACGGCAAGGACACCCATGAAGGATTCATCTGGCCTTCCTACGTGGAAGACATCATGGGTCCTCTCCTCTTCGACTACGGCTATGGTCCTTTCCGTTGGGTCTGCCTGAGCGGCGATCCTGAAGATCTCAGGAAGACCGACAGGGCCGCCATGGAGTGCATCGACCCGAATCGCAGAGCCCAGGACTACGACAACTGGGTCTGGATCCGGGATGCGGAGAAAAACAAACTCGTTGTTGGTACCCAGGCCAGGATCCTTTATCAGGATGCCGAGGGCCGTCTCAAGATCGCTCTGAAGTTCAACGAGATGGTCCGAAACGGCGAAATCGGCCCGGTCATGATGGGACGGGATCACCATGATACGGGAGGAACCGATTCTCCCTACAGGGAAACCTCCAACATCAAGGACGGCAGCAATATCTGCGCCGACATGGCGACCCAGTGTTTTGCCGGAAACGCCGCCAGGGGCATGACCCTCTGCGCCTTGCACAACGGAGGCGGCGTCGGCATAGGCAAGGCCATCAATGGCGGGTTCGGCATGCTTCTCGACGGTTCAGAGAGGACCGATGAGATCCTCAAGACCGCCATGATGTGGGACGCCCTCGGAGGCGTTGCAAGAAGGGCCTGGGCCCGGTGCGAAAACGCCGAGGAAGTCAGCCGGGAGATCAATTCGAAATATCCGGGAGACTACCACATCACGCTGCCCTACGTGCCCGACGAAGACCTGGTTTCAAAAACCGTCGCAGAGGCCTGGGAGAAAAGATAACGAAATATCAGAAACGAAAAACAGCGGAGCCGCTTTTGCGGCTCCGCTGTTTTTTTGCGGCGGGATTTTTACGAAAAAAACGGATTTTCAGTCCGCCGGAAGAAGGTTTTTAGCGTCAAGCAGTTTCAAAAACTCCCTGACGAAAAGGTCGTTCTCCTCCGGTTTACCGACGGTGACCCGGATGTAACCTGGCGGCATCTGGTCGGAAAGGTCCTTGACGAGAATGCCCCTTTCCTGCAATCCTTCTGCGGTTTGCGGGTCGGGTGACCTGACTAGAAGGAAATTCCCCGAGCTTTTGAAAACCTCGATTCCCTGTTCCAGGAGCCGTTCATAAAGCCTGTTGCGTTCTTCGCAAACCGTCTGGACCCTCAGGAGCATGTGCTCCGACATTTGCAGGGATTGTAAAGACGCGAGAACGGTGACCCTGGAAAGATACGTAAAAGCGGTGCTCATCCCATCGAGAAAGATGTCCCCGGCGATTCCGTAACCGAGCCTTGCTCCGGCAAGGCTGAAGACCTTGTCAAGGGTTCGTGTGACCAGAAGGTTGGGGTAACGGGTCACCAAAGAGGAGCAGGTAACTCCCGAAAATTCGAAGTAGGCTTCATCGGCGATAAAAAGAAGGTCCTTCCGTTCCAGCAGGGATTCGATTTCTTCAGGGGAAAGGACCGGGTTCCCCGTGGGGTTGTTCGGGATGTCGAAAAAACCCAGGGTCGGACCGGAGATCTCATTTTCGAGAAGCTCCTTGTCCAGCGAGAAATCCGGCGCACAGAGCCTGATCCTGACCATTGATCGCGCCGTCTGACGTGCCGCTTCGGTGGTCGGCAAAAAGGACGGACAGAGGGTGATGACTTTCCGGTCCTGTGAAAACAGGTGTACCGCATCCCTCAGGAGCATGTCCGAACCCGGTGACAGAAGGACCCGACGGGCAGGCACACCTGAATAGTCCGCAATGGCTTGCTGAAGCCGGTTCATGTCCTGCTCGTTGCAGTACCTGTTCATCGACTGCAGTCCCGTCCTTGCGGCATCGATAACTGCAGGTGGAGGCTCCCAGGGCATTTCGTTCATGTGAAGCCTGATTTCTTTCATTTCAGTACCGCACCTCGAGGATCATGGTTTCCTTGTAGCCAATGATGACCTTCGCCGGTCCAGCCAGGGACTTGTCGACTTCGGTATCCCCGGTGTCAACGTGCAAGGCTTCGAGACAACTGATTTTGTTTCTGTCCCCGGCGAGGATGACGTTTTCCTTGCCGGTCTTTGCGAGCACTTGCGGAGTAAACTGTTTGCTGCCCCGGCCGAAGATGAAGCCGTTTCCTCCCAGGGGTGTAACGATGATTTTCCGTTTCGGATAGGACTTGAAGAGTTCCAGGATGTCCCCTTCGTTGACGTCCGGCTTGACGAGACGCTTGTTGCAGACGGCGTCGATGCCGAGCAGCGTTTTGGGGATGCCCAGCCTTTCGGAGAGGCTTTTCATGGTGGTTCCGGGGCCGAGCAGGTAAAGGGTGTCGTCTTTCATCAGTTCTTCGAGGTATCTTGCCACCTCTTCCTTGTTTTTTCTGTCAGAAGCTCCTGTGGAGGAGGCCTTTTGCCTGATTGCAGAAACTCCCTGCATTTGGGAACCTTCAGATACCCGTACAGCCGCGCCGACAGGATGTTTTCCCTGAAGGCGTCTTCATCGATATCGAGGACTTCCTCTTCCGCGAGCTAGGCACCCTCCAAAAATGCATCCGCCATGGCCGCCGCCGCCCTGGCGCTGAGG
>JBNGDE010000063.1:0-8337 GCA_049974925.1 Thermovirgaceae bacterium
GCGAAGGCGGCCGGACCGTCGGCGCAGGCGTCGTCACGGAAATCCTGGACGACTAATAAAGATAGATAAACGAGAGGAAGGCGTACGACCATGGCAGATGTCATTGGACTCCAGTGTACAGAGTGCAAGCGGCGCAACTACGTGACCACCGTCAACAAGAAGAAGCAGCAGAAGAAGCTGGAAAAGAAAAAGCACTGCCGGTGGTGCGGCACGCACACCTTGCACAAGGAAACGAAGTAGTGTAGAATACCTTTCGCGCGCAGGTCCGTGGCTCAATTGGCAGAGCACCGGACTCCAAATCCGGGGGTTGCAGGTTCAAGTCCTGCCGGGCCTGCCATTTTTCTTGAACGTACTGGAGGCCGTGCTCCATGAAAGTCATGAACTTCATCCGCGAGGCGAGAGCCGAGCTAAAAAAAGTAACCTGGCCCAGCCGACAGCAAGTCTGGTATTCGACGCTCATTGTCATCGCGGTGACCTTTCTGGTGGCGGCTTACCTGGGAGTGGTCGATCTGCTTCTGACGGGCGTTTTTTCACGCGTCGTCCAGTGAGTCTGCAAGGTGGCTAACCCCATAGAAGAGATCCGCATCTGTGGAGGAGGAGAGGGGGCCGTGCACTGGCCCCCTTTTAAATGATGAACGAAAACAGGAAAGAACGACGCTGGTACATAGTTCAGACGTATTCGGGATACGAAAACAGGGTGAAGATGAACCTCGAACAGCGGGTTGCCACCATGGGGATGGAGGAAAAGATCTTCCATGTCCTTGTTCCCGTGGAGGAGCGAGTGACCGTCAAGGACGGAAAGACGAAGCGCACCCGCAGGAAGGTCTTCCCCAGTTACGTGCTGGTCGAGATGGTCCTTGACGACCAGTCATGGTACGTTGTGCGCCATACGCCGGGCGTAACGGGGTTTGTGGGAGCCGGGAGCTCGCCCATACCCCTGTCCGAGCGCGAAGTCAGCGAAATCATGAGCAAGATCGGCAAGGATCAGGTCAAGACCAAGGTCAAGATAGACCTCAAGCCCGGAGACGTCATCCGGGTAAAGACCGGCCCCTTCGAAGGGCAGGTCGGCCCGGTGGTCGAAGTGCTGGAGGAAAAGGGAAAGGTCAAGTTCTCGGCCACGGTGTTCGGACGGGAGACTCTCGTCGAAGCCGACCATAGGGAACTCGAAAAGATCTGACGACCAGAATAAAACGTACCGCTTGAAGCTCCTTTCGGGGGGCCAGCGAGGAGGGACACCAGGCAATGGCAAAGAAAGTTATCGCACAGATCAAGCTGCAGCTCCCTGCGGGGAAGGCCACTCCGGCACCCCCGGTGGGACCGGCTCTTGGTCAGCATGGGGTCAACATCATGGAGTTCTGCAAGCAGTTCAACGCCAAGACGGCCGACCAGCCGGGCATGATCATCCCCGTGGTGCTCACTGTTTATGGCGACAGGAGTTTCACCTTCATCATGAAGACCCCGCCCGCGAGCGTGCTGCTCAAGAAAGCGGCCAAGCTCGAGCGGGCTTCCGGCGAGCCCAACAAGGTCAAAGTCGGCAAGGTCACCCTCGACCAGGTCAGGGAGATCGCCGAGATCAAGCAGCCTGATCTCAACGCCAATGACGTCGAGGCCGCCATGGAAATGATCAAGGGCACCGCCCGCTCAATGGGCATCGAGGTCGTAGGATAGGCTTTTTCAAGGCAGCCGGTGAAAGCCGGCTTCATCCAGTGGGAGAACTCTCTTTGAGGAGTTCGTCGGGACCACAAGGAGGCAGACAAAACATGGCGAAAAAGAGCAAGAGGTACCTTGCGAACAGGGAAAGGGTCAGCCGCGACCCGGTAGCGACCATCAAGGACGCCGTAGCCCTCGCGAAGGAAACGTCCAACGCGAAGTTTGACGAGAGTCTCGAGATGCACATCAAGCTCGGTGTCGACCCGCGACACGCCGACCAGCAGGTCAGGGGCACCGTTGTCCTTCCCCACGGGACGGGCGTCACCAAGCGGGTGGCCGTCATCGCTTCCGGCGAGAAGATCAAGGAAGCCGAAGAGGCGGGAGCCGACTTCATCGGGGGAGAAGACCTGGTGCAGAAGATCGAGGGCGGATGGCTCGATTTCGATGCCGTCGTTGCCACCCCGGACATGATGAAAATGGTCGGCAAGCTGGGGCGCATCCTTGGTCCCCGCGGCATGATGCCGAGCGCCAAGGGCGGTACGGTGACCTTTGACATCGGCGAGACCGTAGGCGAGATCAAGGCAGGGAAGGTCGAGTTCCGAGTCGACAAGTACGGGATCATCCACAAGGCCTTCGGAAAGGCCAGCTTTACCGAGGACCAGCTTGTGGAAAACGCCAGGGCCCTCTTTGACACTATCGTCAAGGCCAAGCCGCCGGCGTCGAAGGGACAGTACGTGCGGAGCCTCGCCATTGCGCCGACCATGGGTGTCTCCGTCCGAATCGATCCCGTTTCGGCCCAGAAGGCGCTTGTTGAATAAAATCCGGATTCAAACGGGCAGGAGCAGTTTCAGCCCGGCTTGAAGGAATCAGTAAAGGAAAAACGTTTTTCGCAACAGGCCAGAGACAGTGGGCGCGCAAAACGCGCTTAATCGGTCCCGCCGAGGTCTGGAGCAGGGCAAAACCGCCCGAAGGCGGCATGTGCACTCTGTCTCCCGGACCCCGGAGGGCCCGGGAGATTTTTTTGCGAGGAGGTGAATACATGCCGTCCCAGCTCAAATACCAGAAAGTCGAAGCCCTCAGGGAGAAACTCAAAGGCGCCAAGGCCGTTTTCTTCTTCGAATACCGCGGACTGACGGTGGGCAAGATCACCACCGTCCGCGCCAAGATCCGGGAAGCCGGCGGGGAGATGACCGTCGCCAAGAACACTCTCATGTCCATCGCTTTCAAGGAAGAGGGACTCCCCCTTCCCGAAGAGTACATGACCGGACCCAACGCCTTCACCGTTGCCTACGAGGACCCTGTTGCCGTCGCCAAAGCCGTCAAGGATTTCTCCAGGGAAAAGGGGAACGAAGCCCTCGTCATCAAGGGAGCGATACTCGGGGAACAGGTTCTCGGGGCCGAACAGGTCAAGGCCCTGGCGGATCTACCCTCCAGGGAAGAGCTGCTCACCCAGGTCGTGGGAACCATGGCCGGCCCGATCCGGGGACTTGTCACCGTGCTTTCGGGGCCTGCCAGGGGATTCGTCACCTGCCTGTCACAGATCAGGGACCAGAAGGAAAAGCAAGAAGCCGCGTAAGTGCAGGACAGTTTTGCCCAAGACGGCAGCCCGCCGGCAAGCGGGCGGTCTGAGGCCTGGGAAAACCGAAAACCACAAGAGAAATTCACAAGGAGGAAACAAGCAATGGCTGAAGAGAAAAAAATGACCAAGGAAGAAATCATTGCCGCCATCGAAACCATGTCGGTGCTCGAGCTCTCGGAGCTCGTCAAGGAACTCGAGGACAAGTTCGGCGTATCCGCCTCGGCCCCAGCAATGGCCATGCCCATGATGCCCGGCGCCGGTGCTGCCGCACCCGTTGAGGAAGAGCAGACCGAGTTTGACGTAATCCTCAAGGGCCCCGGAAGCAACAAGATTGCCACCATCAAGGCGGTCCGCGAGATCACCAGCCTTGGCCTCAAAGAAGCCAAGGAACTCGTCGATACCGCCCCCAAGCCCGTCAAGGAAGCAGTCTCCAAGGAAGAAGCCGACGAGATCAAGAAGAAAATGGAAGAAGCCGGCGCAGAGGTGGAACTAAAGTAGCATCACCACCGGCCGAAAGCAACAAACTCGAAAAGGGGAGACGGTCATTTCGTCTCCCCTTTCTTTTTCCCTTTTACCATTTCAGGAACCCTTTCAAACTTGGTACTGGTACAAAATCCCAAAAAGCATTATCATTGACGCTATGAAGAGGATGTTATTGCTTCGACGCGTCAGACAACAAAAGGCCTTCACCCTTGTCGAGGTGCTTATATCGCTTGTTATTCTTGCGATTGCGCTGTTGGCCCTTGCCGCGGTCGTCATGTCGACGACCATGCTGTTGTCTCATACCATCGACAGTGAAGAGGCCGTCAATGTGGGAGTGAAGAAACTGGATGAGATCGAAGGATGGGACTACGCAGATATCGATCCGAGTTCCGCCGATGTGACAGAAGGCAAATACACCCTCTCCTGGACCGTGACGACGAACACCAACGACAAGGATGTTGACTTGACCGTCGAATGGGATGGAATCATCGGGTCAAAAAGCGTGGAACTGAAACGCACCATCTCCGAGCTGGGGAACTGATGCCATGAAAAATAGAGCGGGTCAAAAAGTTAGCAGGAATCACAAAAAAGGCTTTACCTTCGTCGAGCTCCTGATCGCCATGGTGATTGTCGCCATCGTATCAGGTGCCGTCATCATGCTTGGCTATACCTATTTCAACCATTTCGAACAGTCCACGGAACTGTCCATGGCCAGGGAACGGGGAATTATGGTCGTGACGTATCTTGAGAAACGAATTCTGAACACAGGGCTCGGGATGCCGGATTCGGGAACCATATTCACGGAAGCATTCGAAGGGCTTTGGGATGCAGCGGACCTTTCGGCTTACACAGCTTCACGTGATTGGGATGCACCGATCTACATGCCGGAGGTTAAAGAAGGGGATGTAAGCACCAGTAACGAGCTGATGTTAGCTTACGCTGTCCAATCTGAAGTTCATACGACAGAAACGGGACAATTGGGCCCGGCAGAAGGAACACTGAAACTTTCTCGAGCGATGGACACAAACAAGATTGATTACACAACTGATTCAGAAGAAAATGCGAAGGGATGGCTCGTGTTTCCTTCCCAGACCATGGCATTCAACATAACGGCGTATGATCCCACCGGAGACGTCACCATAACAATGGTGCCGAAGATAAATGGTTCCTGGCTGATCCCTGCGAATGAGCAACTCCACTATGTAAGATTGCTTAGGGCATTTGTTGGCGCCGATGGCATCTTCAGGGTTAGGGATCTGACGATAAACGATGGGCCGCAGCCTCTTGTGGAGGGTATCGTGGGATGCAGATTTTCATATGATGATGCAGACGGCGTACTTTCGGTAACGGTGCTGGCAAGAGGAGATGAGAAATACTCCAATTATGTTGCACCGGCGACGATGAAAGGTTGGGGCACTGTATCCGACGAAAACCGACATTACCATCTCACGGTGGTCAACAAGGGATGGAGGGTCAGAAATTGAGACAGCCGAATCTATTGAAAAGAAAAGCAATGGCTTTGCCCTTGACCCTGGTCATCCTGCTTTTCGGCTCCGTTTTGGTGGCCACGGCATTTTATATCGTGCAAAACATGTATTCCACATCACGCCATTCTGTGACACATACCGAACTTTATAATGCAGCTCAATCGGGTATTGAACAGGGAAAATCCTTGATCGCGAAAGAATATACCAATCTTGATGTCAACGAAAAGATTTACGATGGTAGCCTTGATTCGGTAAGAGCGAAATTATCAGGATCCGATTTGGATCAGAGCCTGCAGGATGTCTCTTTGACAGATCCGCCGGGCGTCGTACTTAACGTGGATATATTGGACTGTAATTATACGTTACCAACGGGAATGTCCTTTGCAACCCTTACTGACGATCAGAGGAATGAGCTTCCGCCTCAATGGGAAGGTGGTTCAGGGAGCGGTGGCACCTTCGATTTTTTTGAAGGAACCTCGATGATTATGGACCCGGGACGTCTGATCCCAGTTGGCGGTGGAGGCCAGAGACGATATGTGATCCGGTCCAAAGCTTCTGATGGAAATCAGAGTGTCACAATCGAAGTTGTGGTGAGGGTGAAAGAAGATGAATAAGAAGATTTTGGTGTTGTCAGCATTTCTGGCCGCCATTCTTGTGTTCGTAGGCGGGGCCACCAATCTGGAAGCCTATACGGCATCCGTTGATGAACTCGGATTTTGGCCGCTTTGGCCGAAACCAGAGACGACGTCCAATGTCTTCCAGCCTCCGTCTTTCCAGAGTATCGGCAGGGAGTACGCAGTATGGGTGGAATTTGAAAATCCTGTCTCTGGAACGTATCAATATACAACGAGCTTCTGGAAGGCAAATCTGTACGTTCGAGCTCTTGCACTTGATGAAGAGGACGTTGATGGAGATGGACGCACTGATGATTATCTTTTCCCATTGATGTCAACCACCTATGGTTCGGAAGTGTTTCATAAATATTTTGTTAGCAGCGCCTTGCTTTACACGTTTCCTGATGTTTTGAGCGATTTGTCCGACGAGTTTCGGGCATATTCGACATTAAAGGGTTACGATGCAGAATGGTTGACCATATACAACGACGCAGGAGACACGATCATAGGGGGCCCGTATGCGAACCAGGCTTTTCAGGCATGGTTCAACTATTCCCGTTGGAAGACCTTTCTGCATGGGTACGGAGATGCCGATTTTGAACTGGCAGATTCAGGACATGCCCCGCCCCTTATTGCATGGGAAGAGGACTCTTGGGTAACGGGCTTCATCGACTTGACAAAAGAATCCGTGCCCGAGGACTGGGAAGACCGGACGTTTGTCTTTTTACCAACCAATCAGGGTATCCTCAACATGTACGAAATTGATCAGGTTGACAAAGACAGCGTGGACAGGCTGTGGACTGTCATGCCTCAACCTGCGTTCAGACAGGCTGTGTACCACGAAGCGCAATATACGCAGAATAGTGCTTTTGAACGCTTTACACTCCTTGATGGGCCCGTGTATGTCAGGGATGTTCAGGAACCTGTTTCCGGCGAAGGAGAAACAGGCGCGTGGCGAAGAATCCTGGTTGGAACCACAGGTTTGGGAACAAAGCAACAAAATAAACCGTCCGATGCATGGGAAAAGGAAATTCCCGATGAAACCGAAGATCTCACCACTCTAGGTGACGAGGTATCCCCACCGGCTGAACCGGATTCCAGCAGGAATTTCGGGATTTACGCCATGGATATATCGGATCCGGGATCGCCGATCCCCCTTTGGGCGGTAAGTAATATTGGCTACAAGCGAAGTTCCGATGTGAATGAAACGACGGTACCGGAGTCTCTTGCCGCCTCGGTGAGCGATTATAATGATCTTGAATACTCGTTGACGAAACCTCTTATAGGTTTTACCCAATCTGGAGACGAAAGCACGAGGCAGTGGCATATCCTCCTGCTGGGGATAAATACGAACGATGAATATTGTTGGTATGATGTTGACCCGCTCACGGGGAGTCTCAAGAGCACGGGATCGTCCGGTGTTTTTGCAAATAACAGTGTCCCCGAGACGGTTCCGACGAAAAGTGATGGCACCTGGGGATTGATGGACCTTGAAGGAGAATGGAGTTATGAGGACATCTTTCCTTCCAGGATCCTTTCGGTTTACCCGAAATCAAAGGGTTTACCGGTCTTGAGTGATGTCTATGCGTATCTTTCGAATGGCACCCTGTACAGGTGGAACGTCAACGCAGAAACAGAAGAGACTTATACTCCGGAACGCCTGTTATGGGTGTATTCGGGCCAGGAAAAACGACCAGCTCCGTGTCTGACCGATTTCGATGTTGCGTATATCGACTATGATGGCGACGGAGTGCTAAACACTCTCATGTCTGTAGTGATCGGTTTTGACCAGAGTTCCTGGGAATCAGGCCAAGACACGATTGGTTTATTGATTGTTGATCTCGATGAAAACATATCTAGTATTGATCTGCAAAGTTTGGCCTGGGGCCAAACTGGAGACGTGCTCGAAAACCTCAACAAGAACGAAGGAAAAGGAATGGCAGGGATTCAGCTCGATTACCAGCCGGCTCAAGGGCCCTCGCAGAAATTCAAAAGCGTCGTAGGCTCTCCCATATTTCTCGACAATTGGCTCTATTTTGCGGTTTATGATCCAGGCGGAGATGATCCGGACAAAGAGCCGAAAATCAGCCGTCTCTATTACGTCGATTTGAGCAGCACTTTGGACGGAGACAAAAAAGTTCCCTTGGATGAATATTTTGCGGACTATCCTGATGTTGAGATTGCCTCAATCATCGTCGATTCCGAAGGGTATTTGCACATCTTCGATGCAGAAGGACAGCATCCCCAAGGATTTGAACCGATAAAAGTACTCGATTACGATAGAGAAGAGCGTGAGACCGACCCGGATCCCTCACCTGTCAAAGTAATTTCCTGGAGGACACGAACAGCATCGACAGATTGAAGGAAGAGTATATGTTATGTTGAATTTCAGTAACTACACCATCCTCCAGAACACCCTGGCTTCAAGGGTCGTTCTGGAGGATCTTTTTTCGCGTCCGATTCGATATGTCGGCGGGGTGGATGTGTCCTACTCCAAAGTGGGCAAATACTCCACGGCCTGCGC
>JBNGDE010000064.1:0-8092 GCA_049974925.1 Thermovirgaceae bacterium
CATGGACGTCGAGGCGCCGGATCATCACGGAAAAATCCAGGGGTTCCAGCTCGACTGGGAGGCCGATCGCCTCAAGGGCGTCGGCGATCCTCCGGCCGATCTCCATGGTCGTCGGGGCTGACTGTGCCGCAGGAGTAAGCAGTTTCAACGTCTCAAGGGCATCTTTTGAGCCCGGAGGAACGAGTCGTCCCTCCCCGTTCCAGCTCCAGCCCGCTTCCTTCAGAAGGGCTTTCGCCCGTGACGGATCATAGGGGTAGGTGGCGACATCGGGCTCGTAATAGGGCGATACGGGCGGAAGATAGGTCGAGACGGGCTCGCTGTATCCCGAAAAAAGGTCCCGCACGATTTGCTGTTTCGGAATGGCGTGGGCCACGGCCTTCCGCAGGGGAAGGCTGTTCCAGGGACTTTCCCTGAGGTTGAAACCCATGAAGAAAAGATGGAAACCCCGGGAGATGGACAGTTCGACTCCCTCGTTTTTCGCAAGCCTGTCGATGTCGACGGGGCGGGTAATGTCGCCGAGCACGTCGAGTTCTCCGCGCTCCAGGGCGAGAATCTGCGAATCGGGATCACGATGAATGACCATGTAGAGTTCCTCAATTTTCGGGCCCTTGATGGCCTCCACATTCAGATCCGCCCGAGCCGAAGAAAGGGGCGTTGCCAAAAGGAGAACTAGAAGCGCAAGGGCCACCCCCGGGATTCGTTTCATGGGAACCTCCTCCTGATGAGAATTTTCCACATCATAGCATAGCCGTCGCTGCGGAAAGCAAGGACTGCACGGACTTTCTTCTTTACGTGATTTGACGGATACTGAATTCCAGGGGCTAAAATCAAACGGGGTAAGATCTGTGGGGAAAACAATGGACAACAAGGAAATCGCCCGGACCCTGGACGAAATCGCCGACGTGCTGGAGATCCTCGGGGAAAACGTCTTCAAGATCAATGCCTACAGGAGGGCAGCCGAAAACATCCGGTCTCTCGGCCGTGACCTCTCGGTCATGGTCGAGGAGGGAACCCTTGGCTCCATTAAAGGTGTGGGAAAGGCGATCGCCGAAAAAATCACCGAGCTCGTCACCACGGGACGGCTCGAGTATTACGACAGGCTTGCCGAAAAGGTCCCGACGGGGCTTCTCGACATGCTGGAAGTGCCCGAACTCGGCCCCAAACGGGTCAGGGTGATCTGGGAAAAACTCGGCGTCAGAGACCTCGACGGTCTCGAGGAGGCGGCCAGGAAAAACAGGCTTCGTGAACTGGAGGGCTTCGGAGCGAAAACGGAGGCCAGGGTCCTGTCAGGTCTCGAATCCCTCCGGGCTCGGAAGATCTCAGGGCGTACGCCCCTTGCCGTGGCCTGGGATGTGTCCCGGGAGATTCTGGAAGTCCTCCGGTCGGTCCTCGGGACACGGGCTGAAGCCGGAGGTTCCTTGCGCCGGAGGAAGGAAACCGTGGGCGACCTGGACTTTTTAAGTGCATCCGGGAGCCCTTCCGAGGTCACAGATCGCTTCTGATCCATGAAAAGCGTCGAAAGGGTCATACTCCACGGTGAGACCAAGACCAGCCTTTGGCTTAAAATGGGGCTCCAGGCGGACCTGCGGGTTGTGGACACCTCGAGGTGGGGAACGGCACTTCAGTACTTCACCGGGAGCCAGCAGCACAACGTGCGTCTCAGGGAGCGGGCGCGAAAGCGGGGCCTGTCGCTCAGCGAATACGCCCTGAAACCCATTTCCTCCGAAGGGGAGATTCTTTGCGCCGAGGAAGAGGACGTCTACAGAAACCTCGACCTGCCCTGGATCCCTCCCGAAATGCGGGAAGACCGGGGGGAGATCGAGGCGGCCCTCGAGGGGACGTTGCCCGAGCCGTTGCATCTCGAGGATATTGCCGGGGACCTCCAGTGTCATCCCGATGAAAGTGACGGGACGGCACCCCTGGAGGAGATGGCCAAGGCTGCCGGGAAACTGGGGCGGAAATGGCTTCTTTTGACGGACCACAGCAGTGGCCTGGGCGTTGCCCGGGGGCTTTCCCCCGAACGGATACGGGATCATGCCCGTCGTATCGACGAATGGAACACGTCAGGCAAGGGGATCAGGATCCTCAAGGGTATTGAGGCGGAGATCATGGCCGACGGTTTTATGGACCTTCCCGACGAGGTGCTCGCCGAACTGGACGTTGTCGTTGCCGCCGTGCACTCATCACTCAGGCAGGATCCCGAAAAGATCACCAAACGCTACCTGAAGGCCCTGGCGAACCCTTACGTCCATGTCCTGGCCCATCCGACGGGACGTCTTATCGGCGAAAGGGACGGGACGTCACCGGACTGGGAGGCTGTGCTGGCCGAAGCCGTGAGGACGGGTACGATCCTGGAACTCAACGCCAATCCCCACTGCCTGGACCTTCCCGAAGGCCTTGCAGCACGGGCGTGCGAGCTCGGCGCCCTTTTCGCGATCAGCACCGATGCCCACTCGGAAAAGCAGCTGGAGTACATGCACTTCGGAGTATCCCTCGCGCGGAGGGCCTGGATACCGCCGGAGCGGATTGTGAATACCTGGGATGTGGAAAAACTCCTCGAATGGGTAAAGAAGAAGCCCTCCCGTCTCGCATGACGGAAGGCACTCACAAATGACAAGGAGGACGAAAAATGTTTTTCAAACTTGAGGAAATGAAAGGCACCAGGAGGGAGAACCTTCAGAACGGTCCCGGCGGGGCCATGTATTATTCCTGCATTGCGCCCGGGGAAAAGCCCGAAGGCAGCAGGTTGAAGATGGTGGCGAGGATCGAGCTGGATCCCGGTGCGGCGGTGGGGGAGCATGAACATACCGGTGACGAGGAAGTCTACATCGTCCTTTCAGGAGAAGGGGTTTTCACCGATGATGGTGTCCGGCATGACGTCGGGCCGGGAGATGTGATGATCACCCTCGACGGGCACCGGCACTCCCTTGAAAATACGGGGACGGGCCCACTGGTTTTTGTCGCGGTGATCGCCGAATAAAATATCCGGCCCGTCAGGCGGCGATGTCGGATTTTCCAAGGAGTGAGCAAAGAAGGACCACCATAAAGAGGGCCAGGACTGCTCCGCCGAAAAAAACCGCCTCGATGCCGAACAGGAAATAAACACCGCCCATGAAAAGGGGTCCCACGGTCTGGCCGAGCCTGAGCGACATGCTGTTCAGGGAAAAAAAGACCGCCCGGTTCTCCTCGGGGGCAAGCTCCGCGAGCATGGTCAGAAGGGTGGGCATGTTGAGCCCCTGGCCTATCCCGAACAACACGGCGGGGAGTACGGTGCCACAGCAGGAGGGAATGGCCAAAAGAAGCGCCAGGGCTCCGGCGTAAAGGAAGAAGGTCGCCACGAGACGGCATCTTTCGGAAAGGCGTTCTGCGAGAATCCTCGACCGGGAAGCCGTGACGGCGCTGGCAAGGGACATGGCGGCGGCCACAAGGCCGACATGAAGTGGCGAGGCACCGTACCTGTCAGTAAGGAAAAAGGGCAGGTAGGTGAGGAAAGCACCATAGAGAATGACGAAGGTCATGGCGCTTGTGGCCAGAAGAAGCAGGGTGGTTCGCTGGAAGACGGCCGATTTGAGGCCGTGGAGGGCCAATCTTCTTTTTTGCGTCCCTTCAGGTCGGTAGCTCTCGTCGAGTCCGGTGAGCGCCCACAGGCCGATGAAGACGCCGGAAAAGGCGAGGGCGAAAGGAAACCGCCAGCCGAAGGTGGCGAGGAGGCCTCCCAGGGCGGGGTAGCTTGCCGTCCCGATGCCCAGGACACTGGCATTGTACCCCATGGCCTCGGAGCGTTCCCTGCCCGTGAAAAAATCCCCGATGAGGGTGACGTTCAGTGAGTTCAGGGCGGATGCGCCGACACCCTGCAGAAAACGGAGCGCTAGCAGCACCTGGAAGTTTGATACGAGGGCACAGCCTCCTCCGGCCAGGCCGAAAAGAAAGAGGCAGGGAACGAGAACCTTTTTCCTGCCGTGACTGTCAGCCAATAGCCCGAAAAAGGGCGTGAAAAAAAGTCCCGGAATGGTGAAGACCGAAACGAGAAGCGCCGTCCCTGCGGCCGAAAGGCCCATCTCGCGGGAGATTTCGGGAAAGGCCGGCGTGACGCTGGCTATGCCGAGCACGGACATGAGCGTCACGCCGAGGACGATCCTGAAGTTTTTGTCCTCCAGAACCGGGCTTTGGCTTGTGCCGGGTTCCCGCTTCGCCTCTTTTTTCATGAATTTCGCCGGACGGTCTACCAGCCGTTTCTGTGCACCCTGGCGGGATCGTAGCGATCGGAAGGCTCCTTCGTCTTTTCAGGATACCCGAGAGAAACCAGCGAAAAGGGGGTGATGTCCCCGGGCAGCCCCAGCAGGTCCCGTAGCCCCTTCATCAGCGGCTCCTTGGGATAGACGCCGAGCCAGACGGAGCCGAGGCCGAGGGCGGTTGCGGCGAGAAGGATGTTCTGGGTGGCGGCGGCGCAATCTTGTGGCCAGAACTCTTCTGACTTGAGATCCTTCGAACGTGCGCAGACGAGGATCGCAGCGGGCGCCCTGGTAAGCATCTTCGAGTACGGGTGGAATTCGGGGATCGAATCGAGCAGTTTCCGGTCGTCGATGATGACGAATTCCCAGGGCTGCTGATTGTGGGCCGAAGGGGCGGCCATGGCCGCTCGCAGAAGATGCTCGTAGATGGTGTCGTTCAGGGGCTGTTCAGTATAAGAGCGAATGCTCCTCCTGGACATGATCGTTTCGAGGGTTTTCTGTTTCTGTTCCATGGTGGTATCCTCCTTGCACAAAAATATGTAGTTTTGCGGAAAAGGCCCCTGTAGGCGCGGGCCAGTCTGACTTGAGCCGAAAAGACCGCAAAGGCCGGGTGAAAAACATGTGAATTCTTTTCAAGGCCGTAGGTACGGCAATCATGGCGCTTTGGAGATTTTTTGCGCGACTTTTTTCGTGACAACCTGAAGGGCCCTGCCCGGCCCGATTCCCTCAGTGGTGGTGCTCCGGTTCGGTCTCCCAGTGAATCGGTTCAACTTGAGGGTTTTCCGGGTCAACCAGTGCCAGGCCGTCGGAGTTTTTCGCCCTGAAAAGGGCCTTATCGGCGTTCACCAGGGCGGCCTGGTAGGTGATGCCGGGGATGATCTTGGTGATACCGATCGAGGCCCTGGGATAATCAGGTGTGATTTCCTTCATGCTCGAGAAAATACGTCGGGCCACTGTTCTTCCGAGATAGAGACTCGGGTTGTCGAGGACGATGACGAATTCCTCGCCGCCGAAACGCGCAAGCATGTCCTCGGACCTGATTTTTTCGGCCAGCATGGCCGCCGTTTTCTTGAGATAGGCATCGCCGACGAGGTAGCCGTGGTTTTCGACGACCTTCTTGTACTCGTCCAGGGAAATGAAAAGAAGGACCTTTTCTGCGTCGTCCTCGACGAGGGCTTTTATGAAGTTGTCAAAGTACCCCCTGTTGTAGACGTCCGTGAGCGCATCCTTGGTGGCCATCTTCTCCGCCTGTTTGTGGGCCTTGATCAGGAGTGAAATCTGGGTCACGTTCATCCTGAGGATATCCAGGAAAAAATAGGAAAAAAGCAGGGTGAACGAGTAGATGATTACCACATAGGCCAGTGTCATCCGGACCGACCCGCTTCTGAGCATGGGGATCATGGGGATATAAAAGCAGATCGCATTGTAGAAGAGGATCAGAAAGAATTTGAAGCTCTGGGGCTTGATGAAGTAGGGGGCCAGGAGGATGGCAAAAAGCAGCGAAACCACATGCCTCAGGAGCATGAATTCAAGCTGGATCCCGAAATAGGGGGTAAAAAGCGGCAACGATGTTATCAAGAGCAGGTTCAGGATGACCAAAACGCCAAGCCCGCGTTTGGCCTTTTCGGACATGGGAGTGAGGACGACAGGCGCCGCTATCAGGTAAAGAAGGGCAAGGGCCCCGTCCACCATTTTCAGATTGGCGTATCCGAAGATGGTATCCATCAGGTACATGGCTCCGAACCAGGCCGCGAGGACGAGGCAGTTGCTTAATTTCCTGGCTTTCTGCCTGTCCTTGAAGTAGACCTCTATTCGGTCGGCAGTGGCTTCGTTCATCTTCAGGACCTCCATGGGCGGGATTTCCGTGATTATTTCCTAGATTAGCATGCTATAAAATCTATCCTGTTTCCAAGCTGGCGGTTCCTTCTTACCTTTTTCCATTTTCCCGGAAACGGCGCCTGAGAAAGTCTTTGGCGGCGGCAGCGTCGAGGGGGCCTTTTTTTGCAATTTCGTCCGTCAGGGCCGAGAGGGCCTCACCAACCAGGGGGCCTTCATCAATGCCCAGAATTTCCATGACCTCCCTGCCGTCGAGTGGGAGTGCGGCGCCTGCAAGACGCAAGGCGGTCGCGACAGCAAGCAGACGATTTTGGCGCCATTTCGCAAGGTCCCCTGACCCTGCCAGAAGGTCCGCTTTCGAGAGGAGAAAGAGCCTGTCCATCCAAATCCTTCCATTACGTTCAAAGAGCCGACGGATCGCCTGCAGGTCGTTTTCGCGCGAGGGGAGACTGTGCCATCTGACGAGTTGTGTGACGTCTTTTACCAGGTTGTGAGGCCAGGCCCACCGTCGCATGATTTCACGCGCCTTTTCGGCGCCGGCGTCTTCGTGACCCACGAAGGATGTCCCTTTCGTTTTCTCCCGGGCGGAATCCTTTTTCCCGATGTCGTGAAAGATCGCCGCCGCCCGGAGAGCAGGATCAGTGGATAAACCTTCCATGATTTTGCAGCAAGCCAGCGTATGGGTGTAGGCATCACCTTCGGGGTGGACCCGTTCGTCCTGCATGACGCCCCGCAGGTCTGACAGAAAGGGCATGGCGGCTTCAAGGAGGTTCAGGTTTTCCAGTTCAGAAAAAAAGCGTGAAGGCCCTTCCGAAAGGGCCTTCATGACTTCCTTGCCGATACGTTCAGGTGCCATATCCTTCAATGAAGAAGCCGTCTGTCTGCAGAAACCGGCTGTGTCCGTGTCGATCGAAAAACCGGAAAGCCCGGCGGCAAGACGTGCCGCCCGCAAAGCGCGCAGCGGATCTTCGGCGAGGCGGTCCTGAGGGTTTCCCGTCGCCCTGATGATGCCGCCGGCAAGGTCTTTTGCCCCTCCCCAGGGGTCTTCAAGGTCTCCAGAGGCAGAAAGAGCCATGGCATTTATGGTGAAATCCCGACGGAGCAGTTCTGCGGAAAGATCCCCTCCGGCAAAGGAGACAATATCGAAGACCCCCTCGGCAAGGGGAAGGACAACGGACTCGGAGCCCGGTTTCCCCACGACCCGGGCCTCGGGCCACAGGGCGCATACCTGTGCCAGCGACGCCGTCGTCGCGATATCGATGTCGTCCGGCTCGCGGCACAACAAAAAATCCCTGACGGCCCCTCCGACGATAAAAGCGGAGGACCCGGATGCCATAAGGGTCTTCATGAGTTCAACGGCTTTTATGATACCGGGAGTCAGCATCTTTTCTCCTCCCGTCCGGCGGCTGGAGTCCCCTTCGAAATTTGTGCCCCCTGGCAGTGGCACAGCAAAAACGGGAAGTTGAGGCGTTTTAAGCGGACGAGTGCCGGATACAGGAAGGGCCGGTTCCGCGGAACCGGCCCTTCCTGTCAGGAAACGTCCTACTGGGAGATTGCGTTGACGGGGCAGACAGCGACACAGGCGCCGCATTCGACGCAGGTGTCGGGATCGACTTCGGCCTTGCCGTCAACCATGCTGATCGCCGAGACGGGGCACGTTCCGACGCACGCCTCGCATCCTACGCAAGTATCCTTGTCAACAACTGCTTTTGCCATGTTGGTCCCTCCTTGGCACGAATTTCACGGATGCTTTCAAACTGCAACGCAAATCACATTGTAGCGCATAAAAAGGGGTGAAACAACATCGC
This sequence comes from Thermovirgaceae bacterium, assembly GCA_049974925.1. Taxonomy (GTDB): domain Bacteria; phylum Synergistota; class Synergistia; order Synergistales; family Thermovirgaceae; genus UBA1876. The sequence goes on from JBNGDE010000064.1 coordinate 7,877, forward strand.
TGCCGCAAAGACCATGGGATATAATACCCCTACCATACAAGAGGAGGGATCGCCGATGACGGAGAGGCCGAGCAGGGCCGCGACGGAAAAGATGATACTGGAAATCCTTGACAGGCAGCTTCAGAGCATCTGGGACGGCGACGTAACCGCCTATAAGGCCACCACCGCGGCGGACTGTTCCTTTTTCGAGTGGTACATTTGCCCGACCAGGATCGA
>JBNGDE010000065.1:0-8054 GCA_049974925.1 Thermovirgaceae bacterium
TGACATGCGAGGTAGGCTGTCAAAAGATCCCCGACGCTGGACCCTTCCGGAAGCTCCTTTTCAAAACGGGCAACGGGGGCAACAGCGGCCAGATACCCTTTCAACCGCATTTCAACCAGCACTTGAACCCCACCCTTTCACTCCAATCCCCTCTGTTGGGAAAACGGCAAGCCCTCCTCACAAGAAATCTCTCATATTTTTGACGGGCCATCCAACCGCCTCGTCTCGTCGTTTCCAAAACGCACGCGCGGCAGGAAAATCCGAACCTCCAAACCTCCGTTTTCTGCATTGGCCGCCGTTATTCTTCCACCATGCAGGACAACCGCCCTGTGGGCTATGGCAAGCCCCAGGCCCGTACCGCCTGTTTCCCTGTCCCGTGCATCGTCGACACGGTAAAAGGGCCTGAAAAGGTTCGGCAACTCTTCCGGCGGAACCCCCGGACCATAATCACGAACCGAAATGACGGCATTTCCCGCATCTTCCGCGATCTTTACGTCGACATGGCTATTTCCAGGGGTGTGACGCACGGCATTACGAATGACGTTTTCCACTGCGCTCCGGAGCAGCCCGGCATTAAAGGAAATACGGCACTCCCCCGTTTCGGGTTTAAAACGTACCGCCTTTCTCTGGTGAGCCGCTTCGAACCTCGCATCGTCGGCGATGTTTTTCAGGAAAACTTTCAGATCCGCCGTTTCCATGGGCACGTGCCCCATATCCGCCTCCAGCCGGGCCACGGAGAGAAGCTGGCCGATAAGTTCCTCCAGTCGTTTCGATTCCAGTTCTATCCTTTCAAGCGCCTCCCGGGCGCCTTCTCCCGAGCGCTGTCTCGCCAGTTCCAGAGCGACCCCGAGGCGTGCAAGAGGGGACCGCAGTTCGTGGGAAATGTCCCTTATAAGCCGTTTCTCTGCATTCAAAAGTCCTGAGACATGTCGCGCCATGACATCGAAACTTTCTCCAAGCTGGCCGATTTCGTCACTCCGCTTTTTCAAAGCTTCGTCAACCCGGACCGAAAGGTTGCCGCGCGCCATTTCCCTGGCGGCCATGTTGAGCTTCCCGATGGGTTTGGATAAATGCCGCGCCAAAAACCACGTTACGACGACAACAGTAAGGGAAAGACCCAGCAAATGGATGAAAAGCGCAGGTTTGTTCCTGGTGAGATCCGGAAAGAGCGGGCGCTTGTACAATACGCCGGCGAGTTCATAGACCTTCCCGGTTGTTTCGGAAGCCCTTTCCTGGATGACCACGAAAAGGTTCCGGTGATGGTAGGTCGTCTCCCCTCTTTCCCGGGAGGACCGGACGATCTCGCGCACCCTGTCATCCAGAGGGCCCGGGGCAAGGGAGTTCCCCTCCGTATCGAAGATATGCACGCCGAAACGGCTCTCCCTGCGGATCTCTTCAAGTTTCCTTCGCAGGGCATCCTGCCCCTCGGATTCGTAAATCTCAATGCTCCTCAATCCCTGGTTCGCGAGGACGCTTTCGAGTATTTCCTCCCGCCCCGTCAGGATGATGCCCTGCCGGGCCATGAAAATTGTGAGTCCGATGCTCACGAAAACCATCAACACCATTCCGCCCAGAAACCAAAGGAAAATAACGGTAAAAAGGTTCTTCCCGATTTTCATGAGCGTTCCTCCGGCGGATAGGCAAAGAGATACCCCTCTCCACGAAGTGTGTTGATCCGTTCGGTGCCGTCCGGGTAGGGGCCCAGCTTCTTTCTGATATTGCTGATATGCACGTCGATGCTTCGGTCAAAGGGGGAGTAACTCCGCTTCAATGCTCTTTTGACAAGTTCCTGCCTGGTTACGAGATGCCCCGCGGAGTTCATGAGGATTTCAAGAATGGCGAACTCCACTGTTGTTACACTGATTTTACTGCCCGCAAGGCGGATCGTTCGGGATGCAGGGTCGAGTTCAAGGTTTCCCACGGCAATCAGGGGGAACCCCCCATCACCTTTTCTTCTCCCCCTCCTCAGCACCGCCCTGATCCGGGCCAGAAGCTCCCGTGGATTGAAAGGCTTCGCAAGATAATCATCAGCCCCCAGTTCCAGCCCGATGATCCTGTCCACATCTTCCCCTCTGGCGGTGAGCATCAATACTGGAAGGTCCGATGTCTTCCGCAACTCCCTGAGAACCTCCAGACCGCCCATGCCGGGAAGCATGATATCGAGAATGACGAGGGCATAGGGGCCGTTTCTTGCAGCGTCCAGCCCTTCCCTGCCGTTCTGGACCGATTCCACCGAGAAACCTTCTGCTGCAAGGTATTCCTGGAGCAGATCACACATCTCGCGATCATCCTCAACGAGAAGAACCCTTTCCATCACCACCCGCCTCCCTCATTATTATTCACTTTAGCTGATCTGACCTTGTCGTGCCATTAAGCAAGGCAAAGTTTTCGACCCTTTCTTCTTCACAAAACTTAACAAAAAATCTGACACCTTTTACCCTGCAGGAATTACAATCCATCCGAGAAAACCCTGCAGCAGGAATTCGGGAGGTGGCTTATGAAAAAACACTGCACGGCGATTCTTGTGTTCCTGCTCGTATTTTCAGGTACGGCATGGCCGGAACCCTTCCGGGAGAGTGATGAACCAACGATCTCCCTCGAACAGTGTATCGGCCTCGCCCTTGAAAACCACCCTTCCATCCTTTCCGCAGAATCGGATGCACGGTCGTCGTCTTCCCGCATCGACCAGCAGTCAGCAGGATTCAAGCCGTCTGTCAACATCACCGCCAGGCATATCGAAACGAGTGGCAACACTACGACATCGTCGGGAATATCATTGAACCAGCTCATCTCCGATGGAGGGAGAACCTCGGCATCCGTCTCGGCGGCACGGCGAAACCACGATGCCGCTTGCATGAACCTTGAACGGGCCCGCCAGAATGTGGTCTATGATGTCACCGCGGCCTATTACGCAGTTCTCCAGGCACAGCGGAACGTGAAAGTCGCCGAAGAAACCCTTGGACTGTACGAGGAGCAGCTGCGGAAAGCCCGTTCCGCCTATGACGTTGGTGTCGTGGCACGATCGGACGTCACCGCGGCAATAGTCGACCTGGGAAACGCCAGGCTTGGTCTGGTCAGTGCATCGGCGGACCTCAGGCGCGCATTCGCGGTCCTCGAAAACTCAATGGGGACCCCGGAGTTGCCCTCCGGTTACCGTCTCGTCGAAGCCGCCTCTCCTGAAAAAATCACTATCGACCTCGATACCGCCGTGGATGAGGCCATCAAAAACAGACCGGACTTCGCCTCGAACCGTTTTCAGGTCGAGTCTGCGGAAGCAACCCTCCGGCTGCAGGAAAAATCCATGAGTCCCGAACTTTCGGCATATGCAGGTTACGATTGGTCTCACAACGGGTCGGGAAACGACGACGACTGGCAGGTCGGACTCTCTTTGTCCATACCCGTTTACGACGGCGGCCTTTCGAGGGCGAAGACCGAGGAAGCAAGGGCCAACCTAGCGAAAAACCTTTCAGGCCTTGATTCCTCGAGGATGAATATACTTCTCGAGGTAAGAACGGCCCTTCTCGACCTGGAAGAAGCAGGGGAATTTATCGACGTCAGCAGGCTGCTGGTTGCCCAGGCCAGAGAGAACCTCGATCTCGCCACAGGGAGATACCACGTCGGTGTGGGGAACTCCCTTGAAGTCAGCCAGGCCGCGGAAAACTACAGCCAGGCGCAGAAAAACCACAACGAGGCAATCTACCAGTACCATCTCGCCGTCGCCGGACTTGAGGCATCCCTTGGGCGTGACCTCCTTCCCTGGGCAGGCAAGGCCCTGCTTTCTGCTGAAGAAACATCAAAGGAGGTTTTCTGATTCATGCCCAGACCGAAGACGCTGTTTTTGGCAACAACCTTGCTTTTCGCGGCAGGAACACTTTATTTTCTGCTCAGGGAACCCGAGCAGAAAATAACCTATGCCACTGCGCATGTCGAAAGGGGGGATATTCTCCAGACGGTGTCCTCCACAGGGACACTGCAGGCGCTCAACACCGTCCAGGTAGGGTCCCAGGTATCGGGGACCATAAAGGAGATCCGCGTGGATTACAACTCCGTCGTCACCACGGGACAGGTCATCGCCCGGATCGACCCGACCCTTTTTGAGGCAGAGGTTGCAGGGGCCGAAGCAGACCTGGCTTCCGCCAAGGCATCTGTCACCGAAGCCCTGGCACAGTTGTCTGAAGCGAACAAGAATGCAAAAAGGCAAAAACGGCTTTTCGCATCCGACTTTATCTCCGCGAGCGAAGTCGATGCGTCCGAGACGTCTCTCACGACCGCCCGGTCCCGTCTGGTTTCTTCAAGGGCATCGGTCCTTCAGGCAGAAGCGGCTCTTTTGAAGGCCAAAACGAACCTCGGCTATACGACGATTGTTTCGCCGGTAGACGGAGTGGTTATCGGCAAGGACGTGAGTGCCGGCCAGACCGTGGCGGCCAGCCTTCAGACCCCGACACTGTTTACGATCGCCGAAGACCTCACCCGGATGCAGGTGGAAGCCGACGTGGACGAAGCCGATATCGGATATGTCACTGAGGGGGCGGCGGCATCCTTTTACGTGGATGCCTATCCCGAGAAGACCTTCCGCGGGAGAGTCCGCCAGGTACGGCTCCAGCCCTTGAAAACGGAGAACGTCGTCACCTACACCGTAATTATTGAAGTCGGCAACCCCGATCTCTTTCTGAAACCCGGCATGACGGCCAATATCAGCATAGAAACGGCCAGAGCCGAAAACATCCTGAAGGTTCCCTCCCTGGCTCTCCGCTTCGCGCCGGAGGGATCAAACCGGAGCAGTCCCTTTGCCGATGCCGGAACGGGGAAAGGAGCAAAAGGCACGGCTCTGTGGATCTTGTCCGCCGGAGGAGGGGAGACATTGCTGAGGGTTCCCGTCGTAACCGGGATCAGCGACGGCAGTTACACGGAAGTATCGGGAAACCTTGAAGCCGGATCGCAGGTGGTTCTTTCCTCTTCAGGACAAATGCGGTCTGCGGAACAGGGGACGCGAAGGCCGAGGCTCTTTTGATGACGACTTTGATCGAACTTTCCGGCATCACGAAAACCTACCTGCTCGGCGACATCGCCGTTGAAGCCCTCCGCGGCATAGACATGACTGTCGAAAAAGGCGAATTCATGGCCGTCATGGGTGCTTCGGGATCGGGGAAATCGACGCTGATGAACATCCTGGGATGCCTCGATGTCCCCACGGCGGGGGAATACCGTCTCGACGGACAAAGCGTCGGGAACCTTCCTCCGGACACACTGGCCGGCATACGCAACCGGAAGATAGGTTTCGTCTTCCAGGGATTCAACCTGCTGCACAGGATGAACGCCATCGAGAACACCGAAATACCGATGCTATACAGCGGAATCCCCCTCAAGGAGCGGCACGGCAAGTCAAAAAAATACCTTTGGATGGTTGGACTTGAAGGGCGTGAACACCATCAGCCCCACCAGCTGTCCGGAGGCCAGCCGCAAAGAGTGGCCGTTGCCCGGGCGCTTGTGAACGGAGCGCCTCTCATACTCGCTGACGAACCTACGGGAAATCTCGATACCAAAACAAGCGCTGAAATCATGAATCTTTTTACTGAACTCAACGAACGGTCAGGCGTGACAGTCATCATTGTCACCCACGAACCCGACATCGCCCGATGCGCAAAACGCATCCTTACCGTAAGAGACGGACGAATCCTTTCCGATAGGGCCGCCGCTGGCACAACAGGTGCTTAAAATTGATACCTTCAAATGAAATCCTCAGGATCTCCTTTCGGTCCCTGAGGGCAAACAAGATGAGATCGGCTCTGACCATGCTAGGGATCATTATAGGCGTCGCAGCGGTTATCACCATGTTTGCCATCGGCACGGGGGCCAACCGGCGGGTAGCCGATACCATTTCCGGCATGGGGAGCAACCTCCTGATGGTTCTGCCCGGGGCCACGACGAGCGGCGGAGCCCGGTCGAGGGCGACATCAAAGGCAACCTTGACTCTCGAAGATGCACAAGCCATTCTGGAAAGCTGCCCTGCCATCGAGGATACGGCACCGGTGCTGCGGGGAACTGCACAGGTCGTTTACGGGAACACCAACTGGTCCACGTCAGTCTGGGGGACGACAGGCTCAGTCACGAATGTAAGGGAGTGGGTCATTGATTCCGGAAGGAACATGAATGTCTCGGACATCCGCAGCGCCGCCAAGGTCTGCATTCTGGGCCAAACCGTCGCACGGGAACTTTTCGGCAGCCTTGATCCCGTCGGTGAAATCCTTCGGGTCAACAAAATTCCCATGCGCGTTGTCGGCGTGCTCAGATCCAAGGGCAGTTCCGCCATGGGAAGCGACCAGGACGATATCATGTTCGTTCCCGTTACCACGGCTCAAAAACGCCTTTTCGGGGCCCGCGGTCCGGGCGGAATCCATAACATCATGGCCAAGGCAAAAAGCGCGGAACAGCTCGCGGCAGCGGAACAACAAATAACAAACCTTCTTGATCTGCGGCACAGGATCGGCTCCGACCAGGAAAGGGATTTCACCATCCGGAACCTCCAGGAATTCATGGACGCGGCCCGTGAGTCGACGAGAATCATGGCGCGGCTCCTGGCTTCGATCGCCTCTGTTTCCCTTTTGGTCGGCGGCATCGGGATCATGAACATCATGCTTGTATCCGTCACTGAGCGGACAAGGGAAATCGGCATCAGGATGGCCCTCGGTGCCGGGACGCGGGACATCCTCGCCCAGTTTCTGGCGGAGGCGGTAATCATGTCGGTTCTTGGCGGTACCGCAGGAATAACTCTCGGATCTCTCGGCTCTGTTTTGGTTTCCCGTTATGCGGGATGGCCCACAATTATTTCGTCTCTTTCGGTCATCCTCGCCTTTGGCTTTTCAGCGGCAATCGGCATTTTTTTCGGCTTTTTCCCCGCATGGAAGGCTTCACGCCTCAATCCTGTCGACGCTCTCAGACACGAGTAAGACAAAACCGGCATCCGGCATGTCCCTTGATTAATGAAACACCCCGTCGTACCGGGAAAAAACAACCGGGACAGGTTTTCTTGTCATCCCGGTTGTCTCTTCTTTTTGAATAAGGGCTATTGTCTGGAAGAAGAATTCCCCGTTCATGCAACCCCTTGGGCCGGGCAGACCGGCGTGCTTGAGGTCTTTCATCTGCACCAGGGAGGGTTAGCCCGAGACACCGAACTCCATTTTCTGGTAATCCGGCGGAACCGAGAAGAGAGAGTCTTCCACGGGGCCTTCCTTGATATTGCTGTAAACAACCGTCACGGTATCCTTGGGGTTCTTTGAGTGGATCTTGATGGGGAAATTGATCTTGCCCGCCACCCATATGGTGCTTTCCCCCATTTCGGGATCATGGAAATCGACGAAGTACTTGTCACAGGTATATCCTTCAATGGTTTCGACACCTTCATGAGTCACTTCGGCTTCGCCTTCGAAACGAGATTCGAGGGTCTGGTTTTCGTCAAGGGCGACGACGCTGGGTTCCTTGTTTTCGACTTCCATGTAGATAGGGGCCCCGGGCATGAGGACGTAAATGACATTCTTCGCAGGATCCAGTATCATCGCCTGCTCTCCCTGGGAAGTTTCGATTTCCTGCCGCATCTTCTGCCCCTTGACGAAGACCTTCCCCGGCATTCCTCCGCCCTGGGCACTGCTGATAACCATATCGGCTGTAAACTCCGCCGCCGAGACCGAACAGGCGAAGCCTGCCAAAAGCAGCACCGCCACGATAAGGACCGCTTTCTTTCGAATCATGACACCATCCTCCTCCCGACTTTTAAAAAAACCCGCCGTTTTGTGGCAACCGCCGGAGAAAACCGAGGATCACCGGCAGGACTCCGACGGGACCTGAAACCACCCAAAAACAACTCTCCCTTACAACCTCACCGCCATTGATGTCATTTTAACACTTTCCCGAAGCCTTGCTTGAAACAGAAGGTCCTGCCTCCCCTGGCTTTCTCGTTTCTCCGGCCGCCGGGAAGTGCCGCTTTGCCGGGAAGCAGCCTTGCCTCTTTTCTTCATTTTCGGGGTTGCCCCAGATCAGCTCCCCAGATCCTGCTCTTC
>JBNGDE010000066.1:0-7993 GCA_049974925.1 Thermovirgaceae bacterium
TGTCGTCACAATACGGCGAGGAACGTGTCTTTAAAGGCCCGGCGGTCGAAAAAACGCTCCCGCGGCCTCTCGGGGAAGCGGAAACTCGCCAACCTGCGGATCGAGGTTCGGTACTGACGGAAAAATGCCCTTTGTCGTTTGCATAGCGAAACGAAAAATCCCGGTCGGGCCATCCCGTAATGAGTACGACCAGCGTCGCGGCTATGTCACCCAAGGGCGGGCAATCAATGCAGTCGCTTTTAAAAATCGCCTTTATGATCGTCCCCTTTCCTTTTTCTGAACGGATTTCTAGTCCTCCGCCGCAGGTTTCGGCGGCATGCTTGAGAAAGGGGATGCCCAGCCCTACTTTCCTCTCCGTCCGCGTCGTGAAAAACGGATTGTGGACTGTCAAGAGCTGTTTTTCATCCATCCCCCTGCCGTTGTCTGAAACGGTAAAACAAAGGGTTTTCTCACTTGTGTCTTCCTCAATCGCTATATCCACACGGGTTGCATCGGCCTTCAGCGAATTCTCGGCAATATCGAGTATGTACTGGGAAAAATCCTGGAGCATTCCGTTTTATTCGTACTCGTCGAGAATCGACTGCACCTTGTCTGGAGTCAGCCGCCCGTGGGTCTCGTCATCGACCATCATGACCGGTGCCAACTCACAGGCTCCAAGGCATGCCACAGGTTCCAGGGTAAAACGAAGGTCATCGGTCGTGTCGTTTTCCTCGACATCCAGGATCTGCTTGACCTTGTCCATGATCTTGAGACTCCCCCGTACATGACAGGCCGTCCCCCTGCAGACACGTATAATGTGCCGGCCGCGGGGTTTCAGATGAAACTGTGCATAGAACGTTGCTACGCCGTAGATGTCCGCCTTTGGGATCTTGAGTTCCGTGGAAATCGTGACCAGGGCTTCCTCCGGCAGGTACCCGAACTCATGCTGCACACTCTGGAGGATCGGGATGAGGCCCCCTTTCCTTCCTTTCCAGGGTGCCACGAGCTCCTTTGTTTTTTCCGCAACTCCCGCTGTCTGAAGTGCCACTACCACCACCACCTGGATTGAAGATATTGTGAACGATACCGCTTTCTCTAATTGCGCGAAATAACCACTATGTAAAGTAAATTTACTCAAAAAACAAGATATCTATCAACTCCGACGACGGGACCTATTCCCAGGGCCAAAAAACCTTTCGGCCAAAGCTCCCCCCAAGTGCCATGACAATCTCTTCGAAACAGGGACGTTCAAGCAAGAAATCCGTTGTCAGGTCACCTTTCAGGTCGCTGAGCCTGTGGGCATCGGATGACCGGATGATCGTTCTCCCGCCGGCCTTTTCTTTCCACGCGAGAGCCTCTTCCTTAGAAAGCTTTCCCGACAGCTCGACGGCATCGACCTGAAGGTCGTCGGGAATCAGGCCCAAAACAGCCACATACGAGTATACCGGGCGGTCGATGTGGGCCAGGATACTTGCACCACCATGTTCCCGCGTCTTCAGGATCACTTCCTCCGCCGTTGCTTCAATCCCTTGCAAAAGAAGGTAGGGCGCCTGCTCAAGTATCTTGTTGTTCTTGTCGATGACAAGCTGATACCCAAAACTCTCGGGCCTGTTTTCCACAGGAGGAAGCCGGTTCCTGATCCATTTCTCAAAAGAAGACACCGCTTCGAAATCGGGGAACAGGCACAGGATGTGAATATCCTCGCTGGACTGCACCTCGACACCGCAGATAACGGTCAATCCAGTCCCACAGGCTGCATCAGAAACGGCTTTTGTGTTTCCCGAAGCATTGTGGTCCGTCACTGCAATAATGTCTATTCCTTCACGGCGACACTTGTCGACAATCTCGGGAGCTCCCATGTCCAGTTCCGCACAAGGCGAAAGTACAGTGTGGACATGGAGATCCGCATAGTATCTTTTCATGCCCTGCCGGCGCCGGAAATCCCCAGTTCGTAAAGTCTCCCGCAGAGTTCGAAGGCATCGATCCCAACGGACACCAGGCAAATCCCTTCCCGTGCACAATGCTCTTCAAGCTCCGGCGAGGGACTGCGTCCGGCGGCGAGTATCACCAGAGGGATCTCCTTGAGCACCGCTACGGCGGCAACATTGACGTGGTTCTGGATCGTCACCCAGACCGCGCCCTCCGGCGCGGACCCCATGACAAAGCTCAAAAGGTCTCCCACAATGCCGCTTTCGACATCCCTGTCTACGCCTGAGGCGACGTGAACAGTCCCACCAATTTTCTCGTGTATTTCACTTATTTTCATCCTGATCCTCCGGTGTCATGGTATGAACAAGCCTTCGGGAAAGGCCGTGAATCTCGTCGGACAAACTTGCTATCTTCTCCCTCAGCCGGAATATGCAATCGTCCACCGAACCTTCTCCCCGCACTATGTCTTCGGCCATAATGCGGCAAGACGGCCGGCCACAGGTCCCGCAATCGAGATGCGGCAATTCTGCATAGACAGAATGAAGCTCCTCCAGCTTTTCCATAGCTTTTGCCATGTCTCTCCCCAATGGGGCCTGCTCTATGGGCCTGATCTCTTTCTGCAATTTCCATATATCCGCCTCGTAAAGGGTTTCCAGATCCTGACGCTGCTGGTCTGTCAGGGCCGAAGAATAACCGTAATTTTCGATCTTGATGCGGCTTAAAAAACGGGATTCGGCGTTAGAAATCCCCCCGATACATCCGAGGTCACAGGCACGGAGTTCGACAAAATCAAGCCCCTGCATTCGGTGGAGTTCAATGTCCTGGAGAAAGGCAATGATATTCCTCATGCCGCAAACGGCAAGGGTTTTCAGCGGCCGCTCGGTAAACTGGCTGACATGTCGGGTCTCGCCCCCAAAGAGAGCCCAGTTGAGCCACCGGGAGTCCCTGGCCCTTCGTTCCGCGGATTCTTTTATCCCGTGGCTCCTGGAGAGAATCTCCCTGGTCATGCGCGCCGTGGACACGACATAATCCGCTGAACTGGCTTCCCTGCCGACGGGATCTTCCACCATGACAACCCGGGCCGGGCAGCCAACGACCAGGCTCGCTGGAACGTCGGGCTTGTTGTGCCTCGCTCGCCACAAATCTATGCAGGTTTCCAGGGGTGATTCCACCGGGGCCACATGGGGCAGAAGCTCCTGGAACTTGATCTGGACAAGGCGAACCACGGCGGGACAGTAAGTCGAAATAACGGGGAATTCAACGGCCGAACCATCCTCTATAACCCGCGCCGTGGCCATGGCGGCAAGATCGTAAGCCATGGCGCACTCTTCAAAAATGGGTTCGAAACCCATGCTCCTGAGGACGCCCTCGAGAACCGCCGGGTTCGGGGACCAGGGAAACTGCGTGCACAAGGCAGGATCAACGGCAACGGTCATGGGCTGCCTTACAGAGACCGTGTCCCAGTCATTCTCCTGGAGGGAGAGTGCCCGATGGCGGCAGCTTCTGATACATTCCCCGCACCCGATGCACCGCTGTTCGAGAATACGCACCTTCCCGTGTATGACGCGCATGGCTTCCGTAGGGCAGGATTTGATGCAGTTGACACATCCCCTGCAGGCGTTTTCGTTGATTTGTATCCCGTGACCCATTTCTCACGCCTCCCCGCCACCCAGGTAAATGACGGCCCTGAGGGTGGTTCCCCTGCCGGGTTCGGTATCTATCTCGAGTTCATCGGAATACTTTTTGATGTTCGGAAGGCCCATTCCTGCACCGAAACCCATTTCCCGGATGGAATCCGGCGCCGTAGAATACCCTTCTCTCATGGCAAGTTCCACATTTTCTATCCCCGGTCCTTCATCGCTTGCCACGATGGTAATCCTGTCTTTTTCCATTTTCATGGCGATTCTGCCTCCTCCACCGTGAATGACGATATTCATTTCCGCTTCATAGGTCACGATGGAGGCTTTTCTACACAATTCCGGAGATATCCCCAGCGACTTGAGGGTCTCCTTGAATTCCGAAGCCGTTTCGCCGGCTGCGAGGAAATCCAGAGGTTTGACTTCACGCTCGATGACAAGAGGTTCCCCGAGGCTCATTCACTCCACCTTTTCGAACAGGGACATGGCCGAATGCCAGCTTTATACAGCAACCCACACGTCTCGAACATGGTTTTGGCCGTAAGAACAAAGGGTATCTCGAGTTTTTCCGCAAGCCTTACAGTCTCCTCGGGAGGCTTTTTCCCCCTGACGAAGACGACAGCGGGCATGTCAATCATGCTGGCCGTCCTCACGATCTGGATATTGATGAGGCCGGTAATCAGAAGAGATCCAGGCTTCGCCAGGGCAAGCACATCGCTCATAAGGTCAGAGGCGAAAGCACACTGGACATCAAGGGAAAAATCACCCTTTTGGTTCAGCGGCTCAGCCTCCAGCAGGCTCATAATATCACTCAAACGCATTGGACCGCCCTCCCGAAAGCTCGCAAGAAAGTGATTGTTTTAACTATATCTTGCTTTCTCCTGTTTTGTCTCCCTTTTCTTTTATTCCGGACAAGTTGCCTGCATATCGAGTAGGAGAGGGCGGCTAGCCCCCGTCCCCTCACACCACCGGACATGCGGCCCCGCATCCGGCTTCCTTCAGATCCCACCTCGCGATGGGAACCCTTGCCCTTGGCTAACAGACTCGTGCTGCCTCGCCTGTAGAGGACTCGCACCACCACGTTAACGCCCACACCGGGCGCACAAAAAAGCAGGCTGCCAAGACGGACAGCCTGCCGGTAGAAATGGTCAGACATTCTTTACTTTACTTTTTCGCGTTTTCTTATTCCTGTTCGATCGACAGGACCCGGCCCTGGACGGTTTCGCTCTTGGGCAGCCTCACTGTTACGACGCCGTTTTTAAAAGAGGCCTTTGCCTTGTTCGGATCAACCTCGACGGGGAGGTTGACACTATAGTTGATGCTGCGAGACTGCCTCCTCAAGTAGTAGGTTTTACCTTCCTCCTGCTTCTCGTCCTTCTCTTCTTCCTTGCACTGGAAGGTTACCCTGTCCGGGAAGGTCTTGATCTCCAACTTCGATGGTTCGATGCCCGGTACGTCCACCTCCACAACGATTTCATCCTTTTCCTCATACATTTCGACCGGTGCGAACCGTCGGGCCATAGGTCTGAGTGCATCTGTAAATCCCCTGAACATCTCATCCATGTCATCGAATATGGTCCTCGGCATATTGCCGAAAGGTATCAGCGTACGTCCATTCATGACCTCCCGCCTCCTTCTTCCAGAGAAATATTTTTTCTACATCCAAAGTATAGAAATAAAGGTTAGGCTTGGTCAAATTATTTAGTCAGGAATAGTCAGCCTTTTGGCGGTTTTTTTTGTGTTTTTTCGTTTTTATTTCTCCTTTCAAACATTTTCCTCCTGCATACCAGCTTGTCCTCTTTGTTTCTTCTTTTTTGCTCGAGCGTTTTCCCGACCTTAGTATTGGGGCACCGTCTAATCATTGTAACGCTGCATGATGGTGTTATCATGACAATAAAAATCTTTTCAAACAGGAGGGGTTTTCGCTCAGGAACATAAAAAGCGGGAACAGCCTATTCGGGGGATCCATCAAAAACCTCGGGTTCCGAAAAAATCTGTCCTGCCCGGAGCGGGAAAAAGAATCCTCTTCGGACCTGGAAGGTACTGGAAAGACTACGCGGCCAGACCTTTAACCGTCGAGGCAGGCTCCTGGGCCTATGTCACACCGGGCAGCCGTCACGGCTTTCAGAACAACGGAGGGGGGATGCTTTCATTTCTTTGCATCGTGCCCCGTCGCGGGGACCCGGACGCGGACAGGGAAGGGGACCTGAAACAGCCCTGAACAGGCTTCTGTACAAAACATAAAGGAGGAAACCTCATGTCGCGCATCAGGAAATGCACGGGCTTCCTTTCCAGGGTGATCGCCGCCAGACTCGCTCCGGGATGTGACCTTGCAGAAAGCATCGAAACCATCGCTCAAGAAGAAAACATCACAGACGGCGTCATCCTTTCGGGCGCAGCAAGCCTCAGAAAAGCCGTTTTGCGGAATGTGGGAAGATTTCCCGGGAAGTTCCCGATCACCGATGACGTCAGGGTACTTGTCAGACGCACTGACCCCATGGAACTTCTTGCCATCTCGGGAAACATTTCCAGCCGTGACGGCCACGTGCACCTTCATTGTCACATCGTCGTCTCTTCAGGGGAGGAAGACGGAAGGGCCTACGGCGGCCACCTGATGAAAGGCACCGAGATTTTTTCAACGGGAGAGGTCGTCATCGCGGAAATTACCGGATGCAGGATGATTCGCCTCGAAGACCCGGAAACGAAAGGTCCGGAGCTATATTTCCGCTGAAGACATACTGCTTTGGGACCATCAAGGGAGGCAGACTGATGGAAAGAATCCGTGCCGCCGTTCAAGGTATCATTACGGTAATTCTTATACTCTGCGTTTCCTCTGTTTTAGAGGCAGCCTCTCTTTCCTCACCCCCCAGGCCGATCATGCAAGGCCCCGGTTCCGTCAGGGCGGTGGCCCTGACTTTCGATGACGGACCACACCGATGGCACACGCCCGAATTGCTTGAAATCCTGCGGATGCGGGGCATCAAGGCCAGCTTTTTCGTCGTCGGGAAATGTGCCGCCGAAAACCCCCGACTTCTGCAGAGAATCCACGAAGAGGGGCACTGCATCGCCAACCATTCCTGGTCTCACCCGGACCTGACCCGTTTCACCAAAGACGATCTTGTGGGTGAAATCCTCTACTGCAACCAGGTCGTTGAAGCCTTGACGGGCAAGCGGCCGAAATTCTTCCGCCCGCCCGGCGGCCGGTGGAATGACCAAGTCCTCCGTATCGTCTCCGATGAAGGGCTTCTCCCGGTTCTGTGGACGGTGAACGGCTACGATGTCCCGCCGAGGCCACCGGAAGAGCTGGCGGAATTGATCCTGCGCAGGACACGCCCCGGGGCTATCATCCTTCTTCACGACGGCGGAGGGAACACCGCCGAGGCCCTCCCGGTCATCATCGAAAAATTGCTCTCCGATGGCTATCTCTTCGTGACGCTCGACCAGATGTTCCCGATACGGGTGACGCCCATACCCCTGGTGACCCCGCAAGACAGCAAACGGTAGCAGAAAAAGGGTACCCTTCATGCCCGGACTTTCCGGAGCCTGAAGAAGTACCGCGCCAGTCCTGAAACCTCCCCCGCGACAAGAGCCGTCCTTCGTATCCGCATGGATCGGAGGGCTGCGGCAAGTTCTTCACCGGACACACCTTCGGGCGCGTAATACGTGGCGAGATAGGTGAAAAGAGCCAAAACGCCGATCGTCAGACCCACCGACACGAACGGGGCGAGTTTCGTACGTCCGTGCAGCTGGGTCACGACGAAATTCGCCACGATGAAACCGACGGCAACCATGGCAAGGGACATCACCAGATCCAAGGAGACCACCTCTTTTCCCGCCCAGTCTACTCAAAGGGGGGCGCCCGGGCAATACACGTTCACGCAGGTGAGGCGAAAGTATGATAGAGTTTTTTGCGCAAGGTCTTTAAGCAGGAAGGAGGCGGTTCAAACGGTCAAGGTGGGACTGGCTCTCGGAGGTGGCGGGGCCCGGGGGCTCGCACATCTCGGGGTGCTGCAAGCCTTTGAGCAAAAAGGCATACCTGTCCACATGATTGCAGGAACGTCAATGGGAGCCATCGTTGGAGCCATGTACGCCCAGAACCCGGACGCCGAAGCCGTGATTGACCGCTTCCGGTCTTACCTCAGGGAATCCGACTACGAAGCCTCTGGGCTTAAAAATATTGTGCCCCCCGAGGAAGAACCTGTCCCGGTACTTCAGCGCTTTGCGAGAACCATTGCCAAAAGAATCCACATAAGTTCCATGGGATCCCGGTCCTCTCTTTTGAAGCCCGATGTTCTCAACAACGCCATCTGCTATCTCATTGACGACGGGCGTATCGAAGACGCATCGATCCCCTTTGGCGCGGTGGCCACAGACCTTAATTCGGGCGAGGCGATCCTTGTCCGAAAAGGCAGCATCAGGCGAGCCGCCCGTTGGAGCGCCCTCATCCC
>JBNGDE010000067.1:0-7843 GCA_049974925.1 Thermovirgaceae bacterium
GGACGATCCTGGTCAATATTCCCCTTTCGTCGGCGATCACCCGGGTTGTCGAGGGAGTACCCACGGAGGGGGCCCTGAGCCTGCTTTTTGATATCGGAATCGCCACGGAGCTCTTCCCCCTGCTGATTTTCATTGCCGTCGGAGCCATGATCGATTTCACGCCCCTTCTGTCGAACCCGGTCATGTTCACCTTCGGTCTCGCGGCCCAGACGGGGATATTTCTCACCATGGGGCTGGCCCTTTTTTTCGGATTCGACGTCAAGGAAGCCGCTTCGATAGGCATCATCGGAGCCGCCGACGGCCCGACGTCGATATACGTTTCGGCCCGTTTTGCGCCTCACCTTCTGGGGCCTGTTTCTGTTGCGGCCTACACCTATATGGCTATTGTCCCCCTCATCCAGCCGCCGGTGATCCGTTTGCTCACCACCAAAAACGAAAGACGGATCCGGATGAGTTATTCCTCCAGACCCGTCTCGAAAAAAACGAAAATCATTTTCCCGATCGCCGTGACCCTTGCCGCAGGCATCATCGCTCCGGCTTCGGTTTCGCTCATCGGTTTTTTGATGTTCGGAAACCTCGTTAGGGAATGCGGTGTCCTGGAGCGTCTTACCCAGGCCGCCCAGAACGAGCTCGCGAACCTGGTGACGCTTCTTTTGGGCCTTTCCATTTCGGCCACCATGACGGGAGACCGTTTCGTCCAGCCCGCAACGCTTCTGGTCATCGGCATGGGACTTGTGGCGTTCATCCTTGACACGGCTGCAGGTGTCATTGCCGCCAAGGCGCTGAACCTTTTTCTCAAGCGGAAAGTCAATCCCATGGTGGGGGCCGCGGGAATCTCGGCATTTCCCATGTCCGCCCGCGTGATCCAGAGGCTGGGGCAGCAGGAGGACCCCCAGAACTTCCTGCTCATGCATGCCGTCGGGGCCAACGTGGCGGGACAGATCGGGTCCGTCCTTGCGGGGGGCGTGCTCCTGGCCTGGCTGGCATAATCTTTTTACGGCTCCGGGAAGGGGGTCAGATCTCCTCCGTGGGCTGACAAAAGAGGGATGCCTCGAGCTACAGGCTCCAGATCCGGATGTTTGCCGGCTTCGTCGAGCATGTTTTTGGAAACCAGAATATATTCCAGGTTCAATGTGTCCTTGATCCGTACGACCCTGGTATCATTCCCTCCGGCCAGTACGAGCCCGGCGGCGACTGCCTGATGTTCGGAATCAAGCACCATGGGGAGGCGTTCCGTCACTTTCGATGAGATTGCGTTGGCGTAGGTGACGGCGAAATCCGTTTTTTTACAAAGTTTTGCCGTGGTGATATCCGCCGAGCCGATTCCCGATGCATTGCCCCCGGACCACTCGGTAAGGCCGAAAACGGCGATCCAGCCGGTGGCAAAAGATGTTCCGGCCTTTCGGGATCCGCCGAATGCCCGACCGGTGACGTTCGGGTCCATTCCGGCGCCCGAAATATCCTTTCCCATCCTGTCGACCAGAAGCAGGTCGCATCCCGAGAAAAGGATTCTTCCCATAAGCCTTCGGGCGCGTTCCAGCAGACGGGGTTCCTCGGTATCGATTTCCCCGGGAAGGAGCCCGAAGATCCCGGCCGTTTCCTCGTAGGCGTTTTCGAGAATGCCGATACCCCCGAGGACCGGCAGCCGTGACGTCACGACTTTGCGGACCTCCGGGAGGATTCCGGCCATTTCTTCGATACCGCGGCTGTGGCATGCCGATGCCCCACGGGTGTTCCCGATTCCCACGGAGAGCATCTTTGTCAGGCCGCTTTCAAATGGTCCAGACACGTCCGTATGCGGCTTGATCCTGTTTACGGCCAGAATGCCGTCCGATTCCGACGCAGCGGCATCGGCCCATACGGGAATGCCGCTGTCGGTTTTGCCAACCTGGAGAGATTCCGTGGAAGACCGGATTGGAACCCCTGTTGCGTCTTCGGTTATTCCGAGACTGTGGAGGATGTCAAGCTGCCCCTCGGCCGTGCCGCCTCCATGGCTTCCCATTGCCGGAATGATGAAAGGTTCGGCGCCCCTTGCTTTGAGGAATCCGGCAATGATCCTGTGGATTACGGAAACCGCGGTGATTCCCCGGCTACCCGCTGTCACGGCGATACGGCGGCCGCGAAGAGCCTCTTCCGCCCGGAGTACCCGGCCAAGAGCCTCGAGAAGGCTTTTTTCGAGACTTTCTGTTCGGGGCCGTGGGAATTTCTGGCGGACCAGGTTCATTTCGGGGATATAGACGTCCCCGAGGAAACCGGATAAATCTGCCAAGGAGGTCACTCCTTTTCGGAAAACAATTTTTTCTGACCACTATCGTTCTTTCGGCTGTCTTTCCCGTCCGCTTGACCGTTCAGGGAGATCAAGACTGAAACGGCTCGAATAGACCGTCATTTCCTCCCAGGTGTTATTATCGAGGAAAACGCCTTCTTTGAGGAATTACCCGCGTCTGATGAGTTCCTTTTCCCCGTGGATGTACATGTGTTTCTCCTCCTCCGCCTTTTCGGAGGATCGGATCTCGTCAAGTATGGATTGTACCAGAGAGGCAATTTCTTTTGGTTCGACGAACATGTCGAGCTTCAAGGCGGCAAAGAAATGCGTGATGGTGACCCCTGGGAGGTTCGCCTGTGGTAAAGGACAAGAATCTTGCAGAATGAACCGCCGGTATCAAGGAAACAAGAAGCAAAGGGCTTCTTGTTTCCAGAAGTCCGGACAATAGTGTCGTTCTTTCGTCTCCGGTTCGGAGTGGATCCACTTATAGTGTTACGGTATCATGGCAAAAAGACAGCTATTAAAAGACGACGTCAGGCTCTTTGTTGGGAAACACTGAAAAATGAAAGGGCCTTGCAACAACCGTCGGCCTGAAGGGGCATATAGGAGGATGAAAAATTCAATTACCATTGAAAAAAGGGGCGTGACGAAAAAAGAGATCGAGGAATGGTTTCTGGTGCGCAACTCAGGGGAAAAAACAGCACAGGGAGCCAGGGGACCGGGCTGGCAAGTGGAGTTTGTCGAGGAAAAACAAAGAATGATCGGGTCAATGCATTTCCCTGTTGTGGTTCTCAGGATAGAGGCGGAGCAGGGATTGTTCAGCGATCTCCTTCACCGGTTCAGGGTTCATTTTCTCAGGGGCGGGGCCTGAAAAGGACCTTCACTTCAAAAGCTCCGGAAAATTGATGGCGGGCAAGGATTATGGCCGGATTCTTTCAAACAGAAATGCAGCCAGATCTCGTGGTTTGAGCGCAATTTGCCTTTCCTTTTTCGTTAAATATCGCGGGAAGCTGTAAAATAGGCCAATAAGCCGGCAATCTTTTCACGGATTCCGGTGGTCGGGTGAAGCAGCCTGTTCTGGAGGTGTTCCATGTTCGATGAAAAAGGGAAAGATCCGGTTCTCGGGGAACTGTTGGACGTAAAAAACCTCGTGGCAGCTGCGGACATTTACGAGAAGAAAAGGGGAATTCCTGATCAAAGAGGAGTGTATGCCTGGTTTTTCGAGCCTCACAAACTCGGCATCCGGAGTGGCCATTACGAACACCTGCTGGACGGCAAGGCCCTTTTGTATCTTGGCGTGGTCCCCAGCACCTGGTTCAGCAAACGGACCCTTCCCCGAAGGATACGAACCCATGTCAGGGGGACGGCACGCCAGTCCACCCTGCGTTACAGCCTTGGAGCCTGCCTCATCGATGAACTGGGCCTCAGGGTTCAGCATCTTCCGGGTTTCAAGCTCAATTTCGGCGATTCCGAGGGCAGGCTGACGGAATGGATATGTGAAAACGGATACGTTACCTGGTCGGTGCATGAAGAACCCTGGAAGGTGGAAAGAGACTTCGTCGGTCTCCTCAAGCCTGCGTTGAATCTCAAGTATAACGAAAACCACCCGTTCCACGCCATACTGACGAGAAGACGGAAAAAACTGCGCCAAGGCGAATGATATCACTGGAATGAAGAGACCTTGAAGAAGAGATTTTGAACATGTGCCAACCAGGCATGAAGCCTGCCTTGTTCCCGCCGTCTCCCCGGAGAAATCCCGAGATGCAGGCAGGGCGTGTTTTCTCCCGTGTGTTACCTGGTGCAGGTGTAAAACTCTTTCTGGTTTCACCTTTAAAAAAGACATGCAGCCCCCCGAGTCACCTCGCAAAACGGAGTGGATTGAAAATATTCCATTCCCTCCCTGCTTGCAAAACTCCGACAATTTTCAAAAGGCATGATTCTTCGCGGGATTATTGACAAGGTTATTTGTAATCGGTATTCTTGCTGGGGCTCGAAGAAAGTGTGTGCAAAATGTATCAAATGCCGCGTTAGTAAGCCCAAAGACATGAAATCACCGCTTTTGCTGCACAAAAGATCCGACACGCCGCGAACAAGCGGCCCGGTTTGAGCAGACCGAAATCCCGAGCGAGAGCATGGATGAGAGCCGAGAGACCGAGTGACAAGTGAACAGGGAGGAGAACACAGGCAAGGAAAAAGATGCCTGCCGTTGGTGTTTCTATCCCCTTGTAGGTCGCGTTCTTCCGGTGGCTTTTAACAGGGAAAAGACACAGATAACGTCACGTCCGTGGGGAGTGAAGAATCATGAAAAAATTCGGCAGGCTGGTCTCGTTACTGATCCTGCCCCTGATAGCGATCATCGTCTACAGCTCAACCAAGGCTTTCCTGTTCAACGAAACCCCGATGTGGACTTTTGAAATGTCGATGTTCTTTTTCGGGTGTTTTTTCATGCTTGGAGCGGGCTATGCACACAAGGAGAAAAAACACGTTGCCGTCGACGTGGTCAACCATTATCTTTCCCCCAAATGGCAGCGCATCTTCGGGATATTCGCCGAAGCAGTCGTTCTTTTCGTGGCTCTGGTTATTCTCTACCTGAGCGTGCCCGCCGCGGTCCAGTCCTTTGCAATCAAGGAGCGTTCGACTCACCAGACGCCTTTCAACCCGCCGGTGTGGTGGTTCCGCTGGGTCATTCCTGCTTCCTGTGCCCTGATTTCCTGGCAGGCTTTGAAGGATCTGGTAGCCCTTGTTTTCTCGACCCCGGGTTCCGGTTCAGGGAATGAGAAGGGGCAAGAGGTGTAGGTCATGGGCAGCGAATACTATCCGCTGTTGATGTTCGGAGTCCTGTTTCTCCTGCTCGCGTTTGGGGTTCCCATCGCGTTTTCGCTGGGCGCCGTGGCAATCGTGTTCTCCTATGTCCTCTGGGGACCCGGGGCCCTCAACATCCTTGTATCATCGGCCTGGGGGACCATGAACAATTTCGTTATCATCGCCGTCCCCCTCTTTGTCTACATGGCGTACATCCTGCAGAAAACCAACGTCGTCGAAGACCTTTACGCCGCTTTCTACAAGTGGTCCGGAGGCCTGAGGGGCGGCCTTGCCATTGCGACGGTTATCGTGGGCGCCTTTCTCGGGGCCGTGTCAGGTGTTGTCGCCGCAGGAGTCATCGGGCTGGGGCTGATCGGTTTGCCGGAAATGGTGAAGCGCGGGTATGACCGGAAAATGTCCCTGGGCACGGTGATGGCTGCGGGAACGCTGGGACAGTTGATACCGCCGAGCACGAACATGGTGCTCTATGGTGCGGTGACCGGCGTTTCCATCGGTGGTTTGTTTGCAGGCGGCATTACGGCCGGGATTTTTCTCGCCGTAATGTACATCGGTTATGTTTTGATCCGTGGGCTCATCGACGCCGATTTCTGTCCTGCGCTGCCTCCTGAAGAAAGGGCCACCACCAGGGAGAAGCTTTTGGCGCTGAAGAACGTCTTCCTCCCTGCGGTCCTGGTGGTTCTCGTTTTGGGAACGATTCTGACGGGAATCGCCTCTCCGACCGAAGCTGCTGCTTTCGGTGCGGCAGGGGCACTGGCCATCGGGCTCCTCAAGCGCAGGCTGACCTGGGGGATCGTTTTCTCCTCGTGCTATGAAACCCTGTTCATCACCGCCATGGTTGGATGGATGATGATCTGCGCCACAGCCTTCGGCTCGGTCTTTGCAGGAGTCGGCGGGAACAGCCTTGTGGCGAATCTCGCGATGAAGATGCCCGGAGGGTCGACGGGGGTCCTCCTGGCGGCCGGGGTCTTCTTTTTCATCCTCGGCATGTTTCTCGAACCCGGAGCGATCATTTTCTTCGCCGTCCCCATCGTTGCCCCGATTCTGGCCAGGCTCGGCTATGACCCCCTCTGGATCGGTCTCGCCTTCAACGTGCTTTTGCAGTGCGGATATTTGTCACCGCCTTTCGGGTTCAGCCTTTTCTACCTCAAGGGCGTGACCCCCCCGGATGTGCGAATCACTGAAATCTACAAGGCGAGTGTCCCCTTTCTTGTGCTGCAGGCGGTCGCTCTTGTGATCATCGTTCTTTTCCCGTCGATCGTCTTGTGGTTCCCGAGAGTGGTTCTTGGATACTAGGATGCCAGGCCGGGTTTTTCCGGAAATCATAAGGAGAGGAGGAGATAGGACGGAGCCAGAAGGAATGCGGATGCAAAGAGTGCAGAGTCAGAGGTTGGAAATTCGGCAGTTACTCCAGAAAAGGAGGTAATTTGAAAAGATGAAGAAGATTCTGGCTGTTACCCTGATGATCGCGGTTGTTCTTGCTGGAGCCAACGCCGCTTTCGCCGCAAAAGTAAACTGGAGGCTTGTGACCCACGCGATGCCCGGAACCGAGCAGCAGCGTATCGCGGAAGTTTTCTGCGAGACTGTCGCGGAACTTTCCGGTGGCGAGTTCGTGATCGAAGCCTTCCCCGCAGGTGTGCTTTTCCCCGTTTTTGAGACCTTCGACAACCTCAGGAACGGCGTTGTCCAGGCATCCATGGTGTATGGCGCCTACTGGCCCGGGAAAGACCCCCTCTTTACGCTTCAGACGCGGCCGGGCTGCCCCATCGGCACCTACGCGGAAGCAGCCTACGTCAACGAACAGCTTTTCGAATGGTGGGAGGCCCTGTACGCCAAGCACGGCATCAAGTACCTTGGCCACCTCATGGTCAGCCCGCTGTATGAGCAGCTCATGTCCACAAAACCTGTCCGCAGCCTTGCGGATGTCAAGGGATTGAGGATACGCACCTCCGGTTTCGGTGCCCGGTTCTACGATGCCCTCGGAGCCACCACCGTATCCCTTTCGGCTCCAGAAATCTATACGGCGCTCCAGACCAAAAACATCGATGCCGCCGAGTGGACCTTCTGGGATGAAAACATGCGCATGGGCTTCCATGAAGTGGTGGACTACGTTGTAGACCCTGCTTTCCAGAACGGCACCTGCGAATACTTCCCGCTCACGGTCAACCCGGCTGCATGGGAAGCCCTTTCCGACGAGTTCAAGGACATCGTTTACGCCGCCAGGGATCGTGCCCGTTACCTTGCAGCCATGGTTCTCGTGCCTGAGCTCAAGGCCAAGCAGAAATGGGCCGAGCTCGAGGGCATGGAAATCATCACCTGGAACGAGGAAGATCAGGCCAAGGCGCGGGAGATTGGACAGCAACTCGTCTACGACGAATGCATGAAGACCCCTGAAGGCCAGGAGTATCTCAAGGTCTATCGTACGGCTCTCTGGGAGCTCGGATACAAGGAAGAAGCAAAGAATCTCGGCTACGAAGAATAGTTCCGGTTTTAACCGGGCGAAACCGGGAAGGCCTGAGGCCTTCCCGGTTTTTTTTGCATCTTTTGGTTCCCGCAAGGAATGCGGGGCTTTGTGGAAAATCGTCGATCCCATACAATAAAAAAGCTGAAGCTGCATCAGGTTGCCATCCGCCGGATTTCCCGCATGGGTGAAGCCGGCTGGTGCCTGTGATTCAGTAATCGGAATCAGCCACATTGACAAAAGGGAGGTTCAGCCATGGACGAAAACAGGCGGCAGCGACTGGAAACCGTCGCCGG
>JBNGDE010000068.1:0-7813 GCA_049974925.1 Thermovirgaceae bacterium
TCCGGCGGAATCATGAAAATCGACGAGATCAAAAGCTGGATTCTGCCGCCCGATGTCCACAAGGCTCCCGCCAGGCTTCTTTGTCTCGAGAACACCCACAACAGGGAGGGTGGAACGGCGGTTTCCCCCGGGGACTTCAAAAAGGTGGCCAGAGCGGCGAAGGAAATGGGACTCAGGGTCCATCTCGATGGTGCCAGGATTTTTAATGCTGCTACGGCATGGGACGTGGATGTTCGAGAGTTCACGGGTCAGGTTGATTCGGTCCAGTTTTGCCTTTCAAAAGGACTTGGAGCGCCGGTCGGGTCCCTTTTGTGCGGGTCGAAGGATTTCATCGGGGAGGCCAGGCACTGGAGAAAACGGCTCGGTGGAGGGCTGAGACAGGCAGGAATCCTGGCTGCGGCGGGGCTTGTTTCCATCAGGAAGATGATCGCCCGTCTTTTTGAGGATCACAAAAACGCCGAAAAACTTGCGGAACTTTTGGCTGAAGGTGGTCTCTTTGTTGAAAAGCCCGGCCGGAGGACGAATATGGTTTATTTCCAGCTGGACGGAAAGGGTCCTGATGCCCACTCCGTCGTCGAAGCCTGCAAAAAGGAAGGCATTCTTTTCAATGCTGTTTCCGACAGGAGGATTCGACTTGTCACCCATGTCGGAATTACCGGGGACGATGTAAAGATCGCAGCGGGAAAAATTCTCGAGGAGGCCCTCGCCCGGTGAAGAGTTTTCCCCAACGGGATCTGGTCGAACAGGCCGCTTCGAGAGCCTTCGAAGCCGTTCATGCCAAAGGTATCGAGCGAGCCGACATTTACTATGTAGCGGGATCCGGTTCGGAGTGGGGCCTGAGAAATGGAGAACCAGAAATAGACAAAAGCGGTGCCTCATGGGGAATGGGGATCAGGGTGATCGACCATGCGGGAAGGCAGGGCGTGGCCGATACAAATGATCTCTCGAAAGAGGCGGTGTCTTCCATGGCTGAATGGGCCGTTGCGAACTCTCGCAGGGGGGATGTGGAAGAGGATGTTCCCCTGTATGCCGGGCCGGTCAAAGCGATCGATCTTGGCCTGTTTGATCCTTCCATCATGGAAATTACCCCCGCTTTCCGGCAGCGGATTTGCGACGAGATGATGGAAGTCGCCTCCAGTGACCCCAGAGTGCGATCCGTCAGGGCGGCGAGATGGGCGGACGGCCGAGGCGAGGTCTTTTACGCTTCCACAGAAGGGCTCCGTCTCTGGCACAGGGAAACAGGGGTTGCTTGTAGTCTGGTCGTTGTCATGGAAGAGGACGAAGCTTATGATATGGGCGGATTCGGCCTTGAAGCCTGTTTTGTCAAGGACCTGGATCATCGGGCGGTTGCCGCCGAGACCCTCGAACGGGTAGGACTGGCATTGGGCGGGGAAGCCCTTCCAACTGGAACGTATACTATAGTTCTCGACCCGGAAGTTACGGCGACGCTTTTCGAGGTGGTAGGCGAACTTTTTCTGAGCCAGAATATTCACAAAAACCTCTCCATGCTGAAAGGCAGGCTGGGCGAGCAAATCGCCTCCGGTGCGGTAACGTTGGTCGATGACGGCACCCTTCACGGCAGGGTGGGATCCGAACCTTTCGATGGAGAAGGAGTGCCCTCGACACGGACGGTTCTGCTGTCGCGGGGGAGGATCGAGGCGTTCCTCAACGATCTGAAATATGCCGCAAAAGACGGTGTCGCCCCGACGGGCAACGCGGTCCGTTCTCCAGGGTCTCTCCCTGAAGTGGGATTTTCGAATCTCTATCTGGAACCGGGTTCTGGTTCAGCGGCAAGTTTTCTCCAGGTGCCCGAAAAACGACTGTACGTAACGGATCTCATGGGTGTCCACACCATCGACCCCGTGAGCGGAGACTATTCCGTTGGAGCAAAAGGTGCCCTTTACCATTTGGGGGAGCGGGTTCAGCCGGTTTCGGGTGTGACCATTGCGGGGAACCTCCTGGATCTCCTTGAGAAGATCACCTGTGTCGGTGAAGATTTGCGGTTTTTCGGGAATACAGGCGGCTGCTCGGTGGTGATCGAAGATGTTCCGGTCGCGGGGCTTTAAAAAACCCCTACTGTGCTTTCTGGCATGTCTGATCCTTGTTATGGGCCCATCAGGAGCCTATGGTCTGACCCTTTCCCGTGACGGGTCTCCGGTGGGGGCACTGCCGGAGAAGACCCATCAGGGGGCGCAGTTTGTCCCCGTCGGGAGAATGGCCGAAACCCTCGGGTGCCGCACCGAAAATACCGGAGACTCCCTTCTGGTGCATGGGCAAAAGACCACGCTGAAGCTCGTCCCCGGAGCGACGGCGGCGATCCTGCAAGGCCAGATTATCGCCTTGACCCGCAACATGATGGAAAACGGTGGCTGGTGGATCGAAAAAAACGATGCGCTGAAAGTTTTCGGTCGCTTCCTTGCACTGGATTCGGGGAGGGACGTTATCCTTTCCTGGGATAGCGGCAGCGGAAAAGCGACGTCGGAAACCGAAAAGCCCGGGCCTTTGTCCCTTGGCCCTGAAAAGTCCGGCGAACCTTCAAAGGATGATCCCCGCGAAACCTCGCAGACGGGGCCCTCCGGAAAGGTGAATTCCCTTCGTTGGGGCATTCAGGATTTTGGTCTCCGGGCGGTGATCGACTATAGCGGCGCGGTACCGGTAAAAGTCTCTTCCGAGGCGGGCTGCGTGGACGTCACCA
This sequence comes from Thermovirgaceae bacterium, assembly GCA_049974925.1. Lineage (GTDB taxonomy): Bacteria > Synergistota > Synergistia > Synergistales > Thermovirgaceae > UBA1876. The sequence continues at coordinate 2,696 of JBNGDE010000068.1, forward strand.
TCCAGGGTATCGCGTTGCCCGGGGCAGCTTCGCCGTCACCCTCGCCGGGCAAGGTGGAAGCTTCGGTCTCACAGTTCGGCGACCGGGTCCTTTTTTCCTTTTTGCACAGGGCGCGGAAGATAGAGCATTTCCGCCTGGAAAATCCACAACGGTACGTGGTGGACTTCTATGACCCCCAACCCCTGAAAAGCCAGGCGCCTTCGCTTGTGCTTGCCGAAAGGGTGAACCCGGAGGCGGAAGAACCTCTACAGGAGGATGAACCGGAAGCCGATCAGAGACCCCTGCAGTCTGTTGTACCGGTCCTTTCCCCACAGGATGACGGCAAGTACGTGGTCGTTATCGACCCCGGTCATGGGGGAAAGGATCCGGGAGCTGTAGCCAACGGTCTTCTTGAAAAGGACATCAACCTCAAGGTCGGCAGGTATTTGGCCGATGCGCTCAAGTCCAGGGGCATCCAGCCGGTGTTTACCAGAAGCACCGATGTCTATCTCAAGCTTTCAGACCGGACCAATATCGCAATGAAGAATAACGCCGACTTGTTCGTCAGCCTCCATTGCAACGCACTCCCGGCCGGGAGGCATGCCAGAGGCGTCGAGATTTACCTCATGGCGCTTCCGACAGACGAGCACGCCATGGAGCTTGCGCGGATCGAAAACAAGGAACTGACTAACGGGGGGGCGGAAGCGGCAAAAGCAGCGGACAAACGGACTCAAATGCTGCTTAAGATCCTCGGGGATATGCAACAGAACGCCAAGATCCAGGAGAGTACCGGGTTTGCTGAAGCCCTTTTTTCCGCGGGGAAACAAGGTGGGCTTTCCATGCGTCGCGTCGCCCAGGCTCCGTTCTATGTCCTGCGGGGGGCTTCCATGCCTTCGGTATTGATCGAGATGGGATTTCTTACGGAAGCTTCGGAAGCGGCCCAGCTCAAAAGATCTGATTACCAGAAAAAGCTTGCTTCCTTCATCGCCAGGGGTGTCATGGAATATCTCGGGAAATGAAATATAATAGGGGGCCGGTTGCATGGGCAAAAACCTGCGCGGGCCATTTATGCGCAGGAACAGGCAGGTGATTGGGATATGATGTTTTCCGCTTTCTGGGACCAGGATGACCGCCGTCGTGCTCCCTGGAGATATGACGCCGAAGAAGAGGAAGACCTTGATCTCTATGAGGAGGAAAACGAGGAAGAGCAAACCGAAGAAGAGGGATCGGGAAACCGTAAGGCTCCGCTGATGCTGCGCATCTTCGTCTGGGTTGCTGCGATCGTGGTTTTTTTCGCCATAGGATACTGGGGATCCGGAATCGCCCTGAATTGGCTCGATAACAAGGGCATCATCGGCGACAAACAGGTTGTACGAAGTCCCGAAGAAGCGCGGCAGGTGTCAACGGAGGGCGGTGAAGAAAGCGAATCTGCGAGCGGTCCAAGAAGCCGTTTCGTCATCTATGTCCCTTCAGGGGATGCATTCCGGGAAGAATCGGTTTCCCTTGTGGCGGGACTTCTCGAGGATGACCTCCAGAAGGTCCTGTCGGAACTGTTCAGGACATACAGGGAAGAAGGACTGATATCGGGGGACGTCAGGGTACTCCATGTTTTCAGGAACGGTGACAAGGTGTACCTGGACCTGAATGACCCCTTTCTCGAGAGCGTTTCGAAGATGACAAAAGAAAAGGCCGTCTCGGTGATTACAGGGATCGTCAGTACGGTTTCAAAAAATTTCTCGCCCGTAACCAGGGTCCGTTTCCTCATCAACGGGAAGGAAGTGGAGGAGACCAAACCTGTGGATCTCTCCTCTTTCTGGGCAATGCCCTCCTGATGCCCGGCGGGGCGGAAAGGGGGTTCCAGCGAAATGGTCCGATGTGACGGAAGAGCCCCTGAAGACTTGCGTCCTGTGAGAATCGAAAGGGGCTTTACAAAGTACGCCGAAGGCTCGGTACGTATCGGGTTTGGCGACACGTGGTTGATCTGCACCGCCTCGGTGGAGGAGAAAGTCCCCGTGTTTCTAAGGGGAAGCGGGCAGGGTTGGGTGACGGCGGAATACTCGATGCTCCCCCGCGCGACGGAAACCAGGTCGCCGAGAGACAGTGTCCGGGGTCGGATCAGCGGCAGAAGCCACGAGATACAGCGTCTGATCGGAAGGTCGCTCAGGGCCGGAGTCGAACTCGACCGGCTTGGCGAGCGCACAATCTGGGTAGATTGTGATGTCGTCCAGGCGGACGGCGGAACCCGGACGGCGGCGATCACCGGCGGATTCGTCGCCCTCGTGGACGCCTTGAGGGCCCTTCACGGCTCGGGAAGCATTGATTGCATCCCCGTACGCGCATTCGTGGCGGCCCTCAGTGTCGGCAAGGTGAAAGGCGAGCTTTTGGCCGACCTCTGCTACGAAGAAGATGCGGCCGCCGAAGTCGACTGCAATGTGGTGATGAATGACAAGGGTGAATATATCGAATTGCAGGGCACGGGCGAGTCCGGCACCTTCTCGAGGGGTGAATTCGAGCAGCTCCTTGACATCGCCGAAAGCGGCATCGGGAGGCTTGTCCAACTGCAGAAGGGTTGCCTCGAATTGTCCGAGGGCGAACGGGAGGCTTTCCTGTGAGCCGGACGATCCTCCTGGCCAGCGGCAACCGGAACAAGTTTTTTGAACTGTCGGATTTTTTCCAGCCTGCGGGTGTGCGGGTTCTCTTTGGACCGGACGTTCTGGGGCAGGAGCCGGAAATCATTGAAGACGGAACGACGTATGCCCAAAACGCACTGAAAAAGGCCCGCTTTTGGGCGGAAAAAACCGGAATGGCCGCACTTTCGGACGACAGCGGACTTGAAGTCCAGGCTCTTTCGTGGGGGCCGGGGACAGGCTCAGCCAGGGTGGCGAAAGACGACCCGTCACGAATCCTGTGGCTTCTGGAGAAGCTGGACGGGATCCAGGACAGGGCCGCCAGGTTCGTGGCGTGCCTGGCGCTGGTTTTCCCTGAAAACAGGCAGTGCTGGATTACCGAGGGGTATTGCTGGGGCCGTATCGCGAGGCAGCCCTCAGGAAGCGAGGGCTTCGGCTACGACCCCCTGTTTGTCCCCGAGGGATACGACGAACCTTTTGGTGTCCTTGGACAACGGGTCAAATCGAGGATCTCGCACCGGGCTGTGGCGACATTTTCGATGCGCCGAATGCTCTAAAAGGCCTTCTGTGATAGAATGTTTACTCGCTTCATGTCATGAACGCACGGGGAGGTGCGATGCGTGGGAATTTTCTTGATGGTTGTGCATATCATACTGGCCGTTTCCCTGATGATCGTGATTCTGCTCCAGCAGAGGAAGCAGGGAGGCTTTTCGGGTGTTTTCGGAGGGGGCACCCAGGCTGATGCGACAGGTGGACAGTGGCAGCGTTTCACCATCCTCAGCAAGGTAACGGTCCTTCTGGCGGCCCTGTTTCTGATTTCGTCCTTGATGCTGGTCATCCTGCCCAGGTAGTTTCCAGGTATGTGAAGATGGATCCCAGACCGCTCGACCGGCTTTCCGACGTCTACAGTGTCTCTTGCGGAAGCGACCGTTTTTACAGCGCCGAGCACGAAGAGATCGCGGCCGGGCTCACGACCGATATCTACTTCGTCAAGACCCGGGACGTTCTGGAAGCTGCAGGAAGGCTCGATACACCGGTGGCGGCGGAGATTTTTGCGCGCAAGGCCGGGGTTTTCGCCGGCCTTCCCGAAGTCACACGTCTTCTGGACGGAAAGGGAGTCAAGATCCATTCCCTTCGCGAAGGGGATCGCTTCGACGCGAAGGAAGTCATTATGCGCCTTGAAGGCCCGTATTCGGCCTTCGGCATGTTCGAAACGGTGATTCTCGGCATGCTGGCGAGCTCGACGGGGTGGGCAACGGCCGCGAGGGAATGTGTGGAGGCGGCCGCCGGCAAGCCCGTCCTGTGTTTCGGGGCAAGGCACGTGCACCCGGCTGTGGCGCCCGTCATGGAAAGAGCTGCCGTTATCGCAGGGGGCTGCGCGGGAGCCAGCTGCATTCTCGGTGCTAAACTTGCAGGCGTCGAGCCGAAAGGCACCATCCCTCATGCGGCGATTCTCATCGTTGGTGATACGGTCAGTCTGGCAAGGGTTTACGACGAAGTCCTTGAAGAAGGTGAACCCAGGCTCATCCTCGTTGACACTTTCAAGGATGAGGCCGAAGAATCCCTCAGGGTAGCCAGAGTGCTGGGTGACAGGCTTTCGGGGGTACGGCTCGATACGCCCTCGGAACGCGGAGGCGTATCGACCGATCTGGTGCGGGAAGTCCGGTGGAGGCTCGACAAGGCGGGTTTTGGCCACGTTTCGATTGTGGCTTCCGGTGGACTCAACCCGGATACCATCTCCCGGCTTCGGGAGGTGGGAGTAGATTCCTTCGGTGTCGGCAGCTATATCGCCCATGCCACCCCGCGGGACATGACCATGGATATCAAGATGATCGATGGGACCCCGATTGCCAAGAGGGGCCGTCTCCCCGGGATCATCGAAAACCCGAAGCTTGAAAAGATCCTCTGACTTCTGACCGGGTGCAACCCGGATCTGCTTGACACGTTTCGCGGCCTTCGTTAGAATAACTGTCGCTCTGCCTTCGGGCAGGGTGTGAATTTATTTATTGCGCTTGCGCCTACGGTGTGGGCGGGGGAGTGACGGAATAAATGCCTGATAAGACTACATTTATGGCGAAACGAAACAGCATCGAACGAAAGTGGTACGTTGTCGACGCCACCGACAAGCCCATCGGCAGGCTTGCCTCGCAGATTGCGAAGATCCTCCAGGGCAAGCACAAGCCTGTTTATACGCCCCACGTTGATACGGGAGATTTCGTCATCGTCTTGAACGCAGATAAAGTCAAGCTGACAGGAAGAAAGGCCCAGCAGTCCATGGTATACCGCCACAGCGGCTACAAGGGAAGTCTCAAGGCGATTCCCTTCGGCGAGTACATGGCCAAGGCCCCCGATCGTCTCGTTGAGAAGGTTGTCAAGGGCATGCTTCCGAAAAACAGGCTGGCCTTTCACAGGAAACTCAAGGTCTACGCGGGTCCGAACCATCCCCATGTGGCCCAAAAACCCGAAAAGATAGAGATCTAGGCGGCCGGAGCCGGGAAAGGAGGTAACCCAT
>JBNGDE010000069.1:0-7757 GCA_049974925.1 Thermovirgaceae bacterium
CCTTTGGACGAAATTCGACGAAAGGATCACAATCGTCGCCTTCGCGCCCGATTGGGCGCGCGCCGCTTCCATGTGATATAAATGACCCGTGTGAAAGGGGTTGTATTCGGCAATGATGCCGACCACCCCGGATTCACGGCAAGCGATTTTTCCCACCTCCTACAAGGACATGTGGCAGTACGATACGCCGGAGGTAGGCTTTTGGTCAAGGAGGATGAAAAGATGAAGATACTGGTTCTGAATTGCGGCAGTTCATCACTGAAATACCAGGTATTTGACATGACAACTGAGGAAGTGCTTTCGAAAGGCCTGGTAGAGCGAATCGGCATCGAGGGATCGCGGATCAAGCATGAAAAAGCGGGCGATGATCCCGTCGTCTTCGATGTACCGATACCAAACCACAAGGCGGGAATCAGAAAGATGCTGGATGCCCTCCTGGATGAGACACACGGGGTACTCAAGAGTCTGGACGAACTTTCTTCGGTGGGGCACAGGGTCGTTCACGGCGGTGAAAGATTCGCCCGTTCCGTCGTTGTGGACAAAGAGGTCCTTAATGTCATAGAGGAATGCGTACCCCTTGCCCCGTTGCACAACCCGGCAAACTTGACCGGGATCAAGGCAATGGTCGAACTCCTTCCCGAAACTCCCCAGGTTGCCGTCTTCGACACGGCCTTTCACCAGACCATGCCTGACTATGCCTACATGTACGGCGTTCCGTACCACTATTATGAAGAGCACCGCGTGCGTCGTTACGGTTTCCACGGAACGAGTCACGCATATGTGGCTCACCGGGCTTCAGAGATCCTAAACAGGCCCTACAATGAACTGAAAATCGTAACATGCCATCTTGGCAACGGAAGTTCGATCACCGCTGTGGACTGCGGCAAATCCGTAGATACGAGTCTCGGGTTCGGAACCGTCCCCGGTGTCCTGATGGGAACCCGGTGCGGTGAAGTTGACCCTATGCTTGTGTTGTATCTCATGGAGAAGGAAAACCTCGACACAAAGCTCATGAGCCATATCCTTCACAAGGAAAGCGGCGTTCTTGGAATTTCAGGCATCAGCAGCGATCTCAGGGACGTGGAGGATGCGGCCGATAAAGGGAACAAACGTGCCCGGCTCGCTCTCGATATGCTTTGTTACGGGATAAAGAAACATATCGGGGCCTACGCGGCTGCCATGGGCGGAATAGACGTGATAGTCTTTACTGCCGGCATCGGCGAAAACAGCTCCACCGTCAGGAAGCAGGTACTTCAAGGCCTTGAATTCCTCGGCGTCAAACTGGACCTCGGAAGGAACGATGTCCGGGGTGAGGAACGGATTATCAGCACCGACGATTCAAGGGTCTCGGCGTTGATCGTGCCGACGAACGAAGAACTTGTCATCGCCAGAGACACAAAGGAGCTGACCACGGGCTAGATGTCCCATGGACGGAAAGACCTGCCTCAACTAGACAGCCGCCCGAAAAAATGGGATTGTTCAGTCCAGTACGGACAATTAGAAAGAGGAAGAGCCTACGAGTTTTTTTGGGAACTTCCGCTTTACGGAACCGTTGTCTACGGGGGACAAACCTTTTGTTTTGACGGGAGCCTTGAAGTTCACTCGACCATGCAGCGCCAGGGGGAACGGGTCATAGCGGATATCCGGGTACGTGCACAGGCGGAAGCACCATGTTCCCGGTGCCTGGAAAAGACGGACCTTGCACTGGAACAAGAATTCCGGTATTTTTATGTTTCGTCAACTGATAAAGAAGAACAAGCGGCAGGCCTGGACGAGCATACCGTATTGATTAAGAAGGAGGCCGGGACGCTCGATATCTCCAACCAGATATGGGAGACCCTGGTAATGGCCTTCCCGGAAAAGGTCCTTTGCCGCCCCGATTGCAAGGGGATTTGTCCTGTTTGCGGTTGCAACCGGAACCTGGAAGTGTGTTCCTGTAACCCTATTGGGGAAGATCCCAGGTTTGCCGTGCTGGCGGAAGCGCTTGCCGAGGAAAAAGAGCGAAAAGACAAAAAAGGGGGGACAAAACGTGGCGGTACCCAAAAACAAGACTTCCCATTCGAGAACGCATAATAAAAAGGCAAAATGGCTGGGGGCACTCAAGAGCCAGGCGGTGACGACATGCTTGCATTGCGGAGAGACCATTCTTGCTCACAGGGCCTGTCCTGAATGCGGATATTACCGGGGCAGGAACGTCAGCATGAAATCGGCCTCAGCCGAGGCGAACAAGAAAGAATCCTGATCGAGGGCACAAGAGCAGTTTTGGACCGGCATGGCGGGAAGGTTACCCGCCATGCCGGTTTTGCTATTGACCGACGGATCAGGAATCGCTATACTCGCCGTGTTCTGATACTTGGTACTATTACCTGATAGCAAGGATGGGAAGCATGTCACGTTCTTCGGAAAAGCTCATGCGACATCGCCTTATCCAGGCCGAACTCAAGATGGATCCGCTTTTAACCGACGAGGAACTATCGAAAATACTGGGCGTCAGTATCAGCACTATCCGGCTGGATCGGGCCACACTTGGAATTCCGGAAGTGAGAGAACGAATGCGACTGATGGCCCAGCAGGCCCTTTCCCGGCTCCGTTCGCTGAAACGCGAGGAAGTCATCGGAGACCTTGTTGAACTTGATCCAAACCGTGGAGCACTTTCGCTTTTGACGACAACACCGGAAATGGCGTTCAGGCATACGGAACTTGTTTCTGATCACTACATTTATGCACAAGCCAGTTCGCTGGCAATCGCTGTGATAGAGGCCGACATGGTGTTTACGGGTGCGGCGAGATTGCGCTACCGTCTCCCTGCAAAAGTAGGTGAGCGGCTTGTCGCACGGGCAAAGGTCGGCACACGCAAGGGGAACAAGTATGTTGTCAGTGTCAGAACCTCTGTCGGTGACCGTGAAATATTCGTGGGGAGGTTTATCACCGTTGTGGGTGACCTCGAAAGCGCTTCCCGGCAAAACGGATCATTTCATGACGGTAGATGAGAGAAAGAGGAGAGACAAGACGTGCTGATAGCCCTTGACGCAATGGGAGGAGACCACGCTCCCGGTGAAATCTGCAAGGGAGCTGTCCTTGCGTGCAAACAGCATGGGGATATCGAAATCGCCCTCGTGGGGGACCCGGATGCTATCAAGCCTCATCTTGAAAATGCCGCCTCGGACACGATAAAGCGCGTTCACATCGTGGAGGCAGAGGAAACCATTGATATGGGGGAATCCCCCGCAGTAGCGATACGCAGGAAGCGGAAATCAAGTCTTCATGTCGCCATGCAGATGGTACGGTCCAAAGAAGCCGTCGGTTGTGTTTCCGCAGGAAACACGGGAGCAATTGTAGCGGGCGGCGTGCTTATCGTCGGCCGCATAAAGAGAATAGAAAGGCCCGGACTGGGTATTCCCTTGCCCGCCCTGGAGCGTGTCAGCCTTTTGATCGATGTGGGCGCGACAGTCAGGTGCAAGCCCATTAATCTCTATCAGTTTGGCCTGATGGGCGATGTCTACATGAGAACGATCCAATCCGTCGGCACACCCAAAATCGGATTGCTCTCAAACGGCTCCGAGGAAATCAAGGGGGACGAACTCATCCAGGAGACCCACGCCCTTTTCAAGAACGCTCCTGTCAACTTTGTCGGAAATGTGGAAGGCCAGGATATCCCGATAGGCACCACTGACGTCGTCGTCTGTGAAGGACTGACCGGAAACATCCTGCTCAAGTTCATAGAAGGCACCGGCGAAGCCCTTTTTTCATTGATCCGGGGGGAGATCCAGAAACGTTTTCTGCCCAAGGTGGGGATGGCCTTCATGTTTCCCATGCTCAAGGAGTTGTCCCACCGTTTTGATTACGAAAGAACCGGCGGAACACCCCTGCTGGGCGTCAACGGGGCAGTCATAAAGGCTCACGGAAGGTCGAGGGCCAGGGCCGTGAGCAGTGCCCTCGGGGTAGCCCGGGATTTCGTCAGAAAACAGGGGGTACAGTCCATAGTGGAAGAACTCGAGGAGGGAGGCGTGCAGATTGGGGATTGACTTTCGCATTCCCGTCGTCCTGAAAGGAACAGGAATGTATGTACCGGAAAAGGTACTTACCAACGATGACCTAGAAAAAATGGTGGAGACCAGCGATGAATGGATCACTTCCCGCACGGGGATCCGGGAGAGGCATGTTTCTGACGGAGAGTTGACCAGCGATATTGCGGCAAAAGCCGGTGTCGCAGCACTCAAAGAGGCGGGCCTCGACCCGGAGGACATCGACATGGTTATTGTCGCGACGAATACTCCCGATACGGTCTTCCCGGGTGTCGGCCCGAAAGTGCAGTATCTGATCGGGGCTCAACGTGCCGGAGCTTTCGACCTCCAGGCCGGTTGCACGGGATGCGTGTACGCCTTGACTGTCGCCGCCTCGGGGATTGGAAGCGGGCTGTGGAAAAACGTTCTGGTTATCGGTGCCGAGGTCCTGTCCAGGCTGCTTGACTGGAACGACCGAAACACCTGCGTGCTCTTCGGCGACGGTGCCGGTGCGGCGGTTCTCACCGCCGGAGACGGCGACAACTCGATTCTGGCTGCAGAGCTTCATGCCGAAGGGGAAAAATCGGATCTCATCATATTCCCGGGCGGGCTTGTAGAGAAGCCTGCGACCCACGAAACTGTAGACGCAGGAGAACATTTTATCAAAATGAAGGGCAACGACGTGTTCAAGTATGTCAACACCGTCCTGCCTCCTTTCCTGAAACGGCTTTGCGCCGATGCGGGAATGGAACCGAAGGATGTCGACTGGTGGATCTTTCACCAGGCGAACATACGGATCATCGAAGGCGTACTGAAAAGGATGAAGGTCGATCCGGCGAAATCGATTGTGAATCTTGACCGTTACGGCAATACGTCAGCTGCGTCGGTTTTTCTCGCGCTTCATGAGGGCTTGCAGAAGGGCATGCTGAAAAAAGGCGACAACGTCGTCATGGCGAGTTTCGGTGCCGGGATGACCTACGGCGCAATCATGCTTCGTATTTGAGGTGATGCATATGCTGCAAAACAACCGCGTGAGGAAACTCCTTGGTATCGAATATCCCATCCTCCAGGGAGGAATGGCCTGGGTCGCCGATGCGGAACTGGCCTCAGCGGTTAGCAATGGAGGCGGGCTGGGGGTTATCGCGGCAGGTAGTATGCCTCCCGATTTGCTGGAAAAGGAAATCCATAAAGTGAAATCCTTGACGGACAAGCCTTTCGGCGTAAACATCATGCTGCTTTCACCGACTGCCGAAGATGCCGTCGAGGTCGTCGCCCGAGAGAGGGTTCCCGTTGTCACGACGGGGGCCGGGAGTCCCGGCAAGGTTATCGAACGGCTGAAGCCACTCGGGACGAAAATCCTTCCGGTCATAGCTTCCGTCGCGCACGCAAAGCGTGTCGAAAGGCAGGGCGCTGATGCAGTTATCGCAGAAGGGATGGAAGCGGGAGGGCACATCGGGGAAATCACGAGCATGGTCCTGGTTCCCCAGGTTGTTGATGCCGTCGAGATTCCTGTAATTGCAGCAGGTGGAATAGCCGATGCACGGGCGGTGGTGGCCGCCTTTGCGCTTGGCGCCGAGGGAGTCCAGGTTGGAACCCGGTTTGCATGTTGTCTCGAATCAACGGCCCATGAAGCGTATAAACGGGAAATCATCGAGGCACGAGACAGGAGTACCGTTGTGACAGGCAGGGCAACGGGACATCCCGTGCGATGTATTCAGAACAAATTCACAAGGAAGTTCGAAGAGCTCGAAAAAAGCGGCAATGCCGTGAAAGACCTGGAAGAATTCGGGACAGGCAGGCTTCGGGCCGCGGTGATAGAGGGCGATGTTGAATGGGGATCGGTCATGGCGGGGCAGTCTGCCGCTCTGGTCCAGTCCGTTGAGCCTGCAGAAAAAATCATTCGCGAAATGTTCCAACAGACGACGAAAGTTCTGCAATCTCTTAAAAGGAATCTCTTTGAATGAGAGGGATTGAGAAAATGTCTTATGCGATGGTTTTTCCTGGACAGGGTTCACAGGAAGTCGGTATGGGCCTTGCCCTCACGGAGCGTTTCGAGACGGCCCGCAACGTTTTCCGGCAGGCCGACGAGGCTCTGGGGGTTCATCTCGGGAAGCTGATCCTGGAAGGGCCTGAAGAGGAACTGAAGAAAACCGCTTTTGCCCAGCCTGCGATTCTCACGGTGAGCATCGCCCTTTTCTCAGTGATCACTGAAGAACTTGGTTTTGATCCGAAACCTGCGTACGTCGCAGGACACAGCCTCGGGGAGTACTCCGCCCTTGTCGCAGGCGGAGCGCTCAGTTTCGCCGACGGCGTCCGGCTCGTGCATCTGCGCGGCCGGCTGATGCAGAAGGCTGTTCCTCTCGGGAAAGGCTCCATGGCTGCCTTGATTGGGATCGAAAGGGACTCCGTAAAAGAAATCTGCGAGGAAGTTTCCGCGATCGGAGATTGTGAAGCGGCGAATTTCAACGCGCCCGGACAAATCGTGATATCCGGTGAAACAGAAGCGGTGGAAAAAGCGATGAAACTCGCAAAAGACCGGGGGGCAAAGAGAGCGGTCCCGCTGAAAGTCAGCGCGCCTTTTCATTGCAGACTTATGAAACCTGTCGCGGAAAAGCTCAAGGCCGCCTTTGAGGAGTATCAATGGCGGGAGCCGAAATGGCCGATAGTCGCCAATGTTTCCGCCAGACCACAAAAAAGCGTGAACGAAATCAAAAAGTCTCTGTACCTTCAGACCTATAGCCCGGTCCTTTGGCAGGATACGATCGAATATCTGCGTGCGGCGGGAGTGGCCACCTTTGCGGAAATAGGGCCGGGTACGGTGCTTAGCGGACTCATCCGCCGGACCGTGAAAGGCGTGTCGGTCTTGACGGCGGCGACACCTGAGGAAGCGGAAACACTGGTTCGCGTATTGCGTCAGGAGGAATAAAGAAATGTCGAACTCGTTCGGGGTTGCGCTTGTAACGGGAGCAGGGCGGGGCATTGGAAAGGCGGTTGCAACAAGACTGGGTGAATTGGGATACTCCGTCGCCGTCAATTACAACCGGTCCCGGGAAGGCGCCGAAGATGTAGTTGCACGACTGAAAAATGCAGGAGCCAGAGCCGAGGCCTTTCAGGCGGACGTTTCAGAGAAACGGGATGTCCAGCGGATGTTCCAAGAGATCGAAGATCGTTTGGGGACTGTTCTTGTGGTCGTCAACAACGCCGGCATTACGAGAGACAACCTTCTCATGAGGATGAAAGACGAAGAATGGGAAGATGTCATTGCAAAAGACCTGAACCCGGTTTTTCTCGTAACCCGCCAGGCGATTCGCGGAATGTTGAAAGCCAAATGGGGAAGAATCGTGAATATTTCTTCGGTAATCGCCCTGACAGGGAACCCGGGACAGGCGAACTACGCAGCCGCAAAAGCCGGAATCATTGGATTCACGAAAAGCATTGCCAGGGAAGTGGGTTCAAGACATATTACGGCGAATGCGATCGCTCCGGGCTTTATCGAGACCGACATGACGGCGGCCCTCACCGAGAAAACCCGTGAAGCCATGCTCGGTCAGGTTCCTGCGGGACGCTTCGGCAAGCCGGAAGATGTTGCCGAACTTGTTGCGTTCCTTGTATCCGAAAAGGCCTCTTACATCAGTGGTCAGGTCATAGCCGTTGACGGCGGCATGACCATGGCATAAAAGGAAAAGCGGAAGTTTCTTCAAAAAAGGAGGTGAGTGACATGAAGATGGACGAGATTACCGCCCGCCTCAAGGA
>JBNGDE010000070.1:0-7572 GCA_049974925.1 Thermovirgaceae bacterium
TTGCAGTTACTGGGTCATGTTTTCAATTTCTAGATGTTTTGGACAGCTGTGATCTGCGTTTTTTCGATCGGCCCGGGGCGATTATAATGGCTGCGAAGGGAGGAGATCCGCCGAATGAGACTTTTCAGAAGACGACCTACCGTGGATTTCAGGAGACGTTCGCCATGGCCGAGGCGCATTGTGCTGCTTCTTCTGGTTGTCGCCGTGGCCGGATTGGGCGTATATCTCGCCAAAACGCAGTTCGGTGCCATGGTTTCCGTGTTGGAACGGGACAAACCGGCGAAGACTGTGACCGAGAAGGCGAAACTGCCGGAGCTCCCCCCCGAATACCAGACCAGGGTTCAGCAGATTGTCGGTGACAAGAAGCTCCAGGAGGAGTACTGGCTCTGGATCGTCAAGAAGGATTTCAGCCTTTCCGCCCTCAGGGGGACGGAAAGGCTTGCCGTGTACGAAATCGCCATCGGGGAGAACCAGGGGGACAAGCAGGAAGTCGGGGATTGCCGGACACCCGAGGGGATTTTTACGGCGGAAAGCCTGCATGATTCGAGCGCATGGGTTCATGATTTCGGTGACGGCCCTGTTGAAGGAGCCTATGGACCGTGGTTCATCCGTTTGAAGACTGGATGGCAGGGGATCGGCATTCATGGCACCCACGACCCGTCTGGTCTGGGGAAGATGACCACCGAGGGGTGCATCCGGGTTAAAAACGAGCACCTCCTCGAGATCGTGGAAAACGTGGACGAAGGCACCGTGGTTGTCATCGACCCGTAGCCTTGATATTTCGGGGAATCAACAAAATGCGTGTATAATCCTTGCAAACGTGCCTTTATCACGTGAACACTCTCGGAAACGTTGCGTTTTCAATTCTCCGGACATGCCCTTTCAGTCGTCGCCTTGCACGTCTTTTTTGCCGTCAGGCAAATCCATTACAGGGTTGTGAGGCCGGTGAAACATGTCTACAGCTGCACTCATGGAAGGTTGACCCTTGAAGAAGCCATCCTGAAAATACGTGATTTTTCAGAAGAGGATGGACATTACAACCTGTTTGTGGGAACGGATTCACAGGTTGTCAATGGCAAGACGCTTTTTGTTACCTCCATCGTCGTTCACAGGGTGACAAAAGGGGCTATCTTCTTCATCAACAGCAGACTGACGGAGAAGAGCTTCACCATACGGGACCGGCTCATTGAGGAGGCTTATCGGAGCCTTCAGATGGCCCAGCGCATCAACGAGCTGGGCGTCCAGCTCGAATGCGGGATCTGCGGTGACGTGAAATGCCTGACAATCGATGCCGACATCGGAGAAAACGGTTCTTCCCGGGAGGTCATCCGGGCCATCGTAGGCATGGTGACCGCCTATGGATACACCTGCCGCCTCAAGCCCGAATGCACGACTATCAAGGTTGCCGACAAATATACCAAGACCCGCATGCCCTCGAAGGTTGTATCCCCAACGGCCTCCTGATGGATGAAAAAGGCCGGCCTCGTAAAGCCGTCCGGGAGCATGGCCGGGATATCGCAAAGGATTTGCCGAAAGTGGGGAAATGGCGGAATTTACAGGGTGTTTTGGACGTTGACAGTGAAAGTGCAAGAGGATACTCTATTACTATACTAGGATAAAAGACGGGTCTTTTGGTCAAGAAGGGTTGCTGGTCTCGGAAATGCGGGGAGGGGACTCCTATGGCAAGTAGAATGACCACAGGCGGCACGACCTATGTAGTGGCCAAAAACCCCGCGACCGGGGAATACCAGCTCGTGACGCGGGGTCGTTATCCTTATGTGATGATCGAAAGTCCGGTGCCGGTGCTTCGGCTTGTCAAGTTCGTGGACTTTCTCGGACACTATGTTGATCCTCTCGAGAACGGTTTCATCGTTGCATGTTCCCGCCCTTATGAAGGGGAATACCTCACCAGGGAGGGGTATGCCTCCGTCGTTCTCGATGTAATGGAATTCGTGGAAAAATCCGGTTTCAGGTGCTGCATCGTGCTCTCGGCAAGCGTGTGTGTCTATGTCAACCCCGACGGCTCAATACGGCCAGGACAGACGCCGGAACAATACGCTGAAATCCTTTAGTTGAAGCCCTATCTGCATTGCCGACTATGTCAAGGCCCCGGCGGGCACGCCGGGGACTTGCGTGTTTTGCCGTTGCCCCTCCCAAGTTGAAGTTGGCGCTTTTTCCCGGATCACACGGAGATCATTGCCTTGCCAGACTTCATCCATTCCGTGAGGAATTCCCCGGTGTAGAAGACTTCAATGCCAAAGTTTTCGAGAGCCTCGACGGCATCGAGGTTCTCGGCGCATTTTTTGCAGGCAACGGTCCTGATGCCCTTTTCCCTGAAAGCTTTCAGGCTTTCCTGTATAGACTTATCCTCGGCAACCAGTTTTGTCGCCGCGCCCCAGACGAGCAGGGTTACGTCCTCCCACCATCCCCGCAGCTTGCAGTTCAGTGTGTACAAGAAGACCATGTTGTCCACCGTCTCTCGCTCGGCCGTGGTCCAGAGGATCAAAAGTTCTTCTGAGTTGCCTGAATTCATTGATTTGTGCCTCCTTTCCCGCGATGGTTTCAGTGTGCATCATTTAAAAGACACCGACAGCCGAAGTCGAAAAGGTCGGTGAAAGCCTTTACTTCGCCGAGCGGAATTCCCTTTCCCTCGTTTCTTCGGGCTTCCAAAACGCCGGGAATCCTGAAGCCGCCAGGGGTATCTAAATTGGTCAGAGGAGGGTCTCTGGCGGAAGAATATCTTCAGGGTCCCTCCTCTTTATTTGGCCTAAATCCTGGTTTTGATTCTCTGTGATTTCCCCTCGCTGCGCTCTATGCTTCCCGGCGGGAGCAGGTGCAGTTCGGTCCGGATTCCCAAAAGACCGTGGATTTTACCGGCGGCCCGATAACGAAGCCGCTCGATGGCCTCTTTCGAAAGGAATTCCAGGCTTTCCGCCGTGACGTGTAGGTCGCGGTGCCCCTCGCTTCCCGTGACTTCAAGGTAATAGTGGTGCGAGAGCCCGGGGACTCGTCCGAGGGCGGTTTCAATTTGCGCGGGGAAGACGTTCACACCCCTGATGATGAGCATTTCATCGAATCGGCCGCGAATCCTGGCAATCCTTGGCCGGGGTGAACCGCATTCGCAGTCTCCCGGAATAATCCGTGTGATGTCGCGGGTCCGATAGCGGATCATGGGGAGAGCTTCCTTGCGGAGGGTCGTAATGACGAGTTCGCCTTCTTTACCGTCGGGAAGGGGCTTGCCCGTTTCAGGATCCATGATTTCCGCGAGGAAGAGGTCATCCACAAGGTGGAGGCCCTTTTTGCATCGGCATTCCACGGCGACGCCGGGGCCCATGATTTCGGAGAGACCGTAGATGTCCAGGGCGGTGATGGCGAGCCGGTGTTCCAGAGTCCTTCTGAGTTCCTCGGACCAGGGCTCGGCACCGAATATGCCGATTCGAAGGGACAGTTCTTCGCTGTCCGACTGGAGCATTTCCGAGAGCTTCAGGGCATATGAAGGCGTACAGGCCAGCACCGTTGTCTTCAGATCTTTCATGAGAAGGATCTGCCTTTGCAAGAATCCTCCGGACGCTGGAATGACGGCGGCTTGGATCTCTTCCGCCCCGGCATGGAGCCCGAGACCGCCGGTGAAAAGCCTGTAGCCGTAGGCGATCTGTATCACATCGCGGGAGATGATACCGGCGGTTTCAAGGCATGATGCCATGGCCCGGCTCCAGAGCCTGAGGTCTTCAGCTGTGTAGGCCACGACGGTCGGTTTGCCTGTTGTTCCCGATGAGGCGTGATAGCGAACGATCTCGTGCTTTTCACAAGCCAGAAGTCCGTCTGGGTAAGTGTCCCTCAGATCGTTTTTCGTCGTAAAGGGAAGCCTTTGCAGGTCGTCAAGGGTTCGGATGTCCGCCGGTGTGAGTCCCAGATCTTCCATTTTCGCCCGGTAATGGGAAACCCCTTTCCATACCCTTCCTATGAGTGTTTTCAGATCTTTTTCCTGTTTCTGCCGTCTGTCTTTTCTCAACTTTCTCTCTTCCTTTTTGTCCTTTGAACCCATAAAAAAAGCCCCCACAGCTTTCTGTGGGGGCCCTGTTCCCGCTTTGGTCCAGCGCGTATCAACGCCGGCCCGCAGAGGGGGGACCCGCGCTGGTAAAAAAGAAGCCGCTGAATGTCATGCATGGTACGTGCCGGACTTGCGTGTTCATCCCGTATGACCTTCCTGTTTTTCCCGTTTCCGGGAGGTTGGTGCATTTATAGCGTGCATCCCGGACCTTGTCAAGAAAATCGCCTCTCGCGGCACAAAAGGCCGGAGGACGAGCACACTTTTCCATCGGCCAAAGGAATGCTACCCTAAAAACAGGATGAATTCCCCGACAGGATTCCCTAAGTATTCCCTCGATAAGTGGGTCTGCGTCAGCGCGTCCCGCTAGAAGGGCAGGCCCTCGCCAGGGCTGCGGCCATCTTTTCCCGTATGCGGGAGTGATGGGATCCTTGCCAGTAGATCTGGCTGCATCGGGGGCATATGGTAAATCTGTCGTACATGAGGCGGGTCAGTGGTTCGAGCCGGTCGATGATGTCCTCCTTTTTGACCGGCTCAAGAAGTTCGTTACACCGGGGACATCGGGAAAAGAGTTCGATCTTTTTGCCCAGGCCGAAGAAAGTTATCACCTCGCCGAACTGCTCCCAGGGGTCGGCAGACCTGATCAGCCTTCCCCGGAGGACGGTGTTTCGCTTGAGGAGTTCCCGGTCCCTGGTGAGAAGAATACGTTCTTCGGCAAAAGCCTTGTCAGCCAACGTGCCGTCACCCCACTTCGGGTTGTAAAGTGTGTCGAAACCGCCGATTCTGAGCAGTTTCGCAAGACGCCCGACGTTGACGTCGACGATGAAACGGATCTTTTGAAAGGGCTGTGGGAAAAGAAGCGTGCCCTTCGTGACATCCACGGGAGGTTCGTGGGGGTGGATATGCAGTGATTCACCGAATTCCGGCGTGTACCCGAAATCCCTTTCTGCACCCGACGCGGTGACGATGCTTCCCACCTCCGTATGCGGGACACCCTGGGATTCCACAAGGTCCTTGACGGGTGCCGTGCGAATCAGTTCCCTGACGGACCCGGGGGTGCCGTTTTTGTTGAGCAGTTCGACGAGCTCACCGTGAAAAACCAGCCGGACAGGCAAGATTGGCCACTCCCCAGATTTGAAGGTCTACTCAGGGATTGTTCCGCAAGAAAGGGCGCCTGTAAAGAGCGCCCGCCGGAGACGGCACGCTATCGTGACAGAAAGCGAACGGCCACAGCCCGAAGGAGCAAGACAGAGAGCACGACCCCGCATGCAATGGAAAACAGCCCGGGTTCCTCTGTCATGCCACCTGCAAGCCATCTTGACGCATCAAGCCCCAATGTTTTATAGAACGCGTTTGTCGCTACTCCGAGAAACACCGAAAATACAATAATTGTCGCAAGATAGACGGCCGTGGCCTTGCGGCCCAGGATCCCGGCAACCACCGTCAGGGAAGTGATGTTCGTGGCTGGCCCTGCCAGAAGGAAGACCAAAGCCGCCCCCGGGGAAAGGCCCTTCATGGCCAGTGAAGCGACAACAGGTGTGCTGGCGGAGGCGCAGATATAAAGCGGGACGGAAACGGCCAGGGTCGCGAGTATCGACAGCATGCCCGTCCCGAGTGTTTTCGGGATGAGATCGGCAGGCAGAAGGGCCTGCAGGACGCCCGCCAGGAGCACTCCTCCGGCAAACCACGGACCGATGTCTTCCACGAGTTCAAGAAGACCGTACCGGAAGGCGCCGCTGATTTTCGAACCGAAGGATGCGTCCGGCTCAGCCGTGTGATCGTTGTCGTGGCAGGAACAGGCTTCATCAGAGAATCCCGGATCCGGCGGGAGGTCGTCATCTTTTTCCATGGCGTGAATGCCGAGTCCCGTCGCTGCCGCTGTCAGGAAGGCGGCCAGCGGCCGAAGGACCGTCATAATCGGGTCGAGGAGGGCCCATGTTACGGCTATGGAGTCGATGCCGCTTTCAGGTGTCGAGACAAGAAAGGCTCCGACGGCGCCCTTGCCGGCGCCCTGTCTCCTCAGTTCCGCCGCCGCCGGGAGAACGGAACAGCTACACAGAGGCAACGGGACGCCCAGAAGTGCCGCCTTGAAGATGGACATGACGTTTCTTTCACCCAGGTGCTTTCTGACGAAATCGCTGGGGAGAAAAACTTTCAGAAGGCCCGAGGCCAGAAATCCGAAGAGCATGAACGGCGCCGAAGCGACAAGGACCGACCAGGCTCCCTGGAGGATCGAGGCGAAAAAGTTTTCCATGGCAAGGACTCCTTATCCCTATAAGTTAGGTTATCCTAACACCTCTTGAAATCCAAGTCAAAAAGATATTCCGGAAAGAGGAGGCGAATCCATGTACAAGACCCTGAAAATAGCGACGAAATCAAGATCCCAGATGATCGACATCACGGAGGAAGTGGCTCTCGCAATATCCGAATCGGGCGTCACCAGGGGCGCCTGCCGGATTTTCGTTCCGCACACGACGGCCGCCGTCACCATCAATGAGTCAGCAGACCCTGATGTGGCGGCGGATATCCTGATGTCCCTCGAAAAACTCGTCCCCTGGAAGGACAATTACGGGCATGTCGAGGGGAACTCGGCGGCTCACATCAAGGCGACGCTGATCGGGCCGGATCTGACCCTTCTGGTTGAGGAGGGAAAGCTTCTGCTCGGGACCTGGCAGGGGGTCTTCCTGTGTGAGTTCGACGGGCCCAGGACGAGGAACGTCTTTGTGCGTGTGGATGAGGCCTGAGGGGGAAATGCGGGTGATGCCTTTGGAATCACCCGCATTTTTGATTTGCCGGGAAAAACGACGCGATTTAGTCGAGGGGACACTTTTCCAGGTAAGTGCAGCTTTTGAGTTTCGCGGCAAGGTTTTTCCCCAGCTGCGCGCAGGCGGTGAAATCTTCAGGTCCCGGCGAGGATTTGATCTCCACCTGGGGTTCGATGACTTCCCAGTCCCCTTTGGAGGCAAAATCCTGCAACACCTCGAGGGCTCCCTTGCTCCAGCTGTAGGATCCGACCAGTCCGAGGTACCGGTTTTTCATCTTTTTGTTGAGCAAATGCCCCACCAGTTCCGTCATCGGCGGAAACAGGGTTGTGTTATACGTGCAACTGGCCAGCACGAGGCTTTTGTATCTCCAGATGTCGCGGACAATGAAGGAAACGTGGCTTCTGGAGATATCGTGGTAGACAAGTTTTTCGATGCCTTCCTCCGCCAGGGACCTCGCCACGGCGTCGGCGGCTTTCTGGGTGTTGCCGTACATGGAACCGAAGACGATGACCGCCCCGCACTCCGTTTCATGTCGGCTCCACCGGTCATAGAGCTCGACGATTCTTCCCGGGTTCTTCCTGTGGATCGGGCCGTGGGAGGGAGCGATGATGCCGATTTCCCCGAGTCCCTTGAGTTTGTCGATTGCCTTTTGAACCTGGGGGCTGTAGCGGCCGACGATGTTGGAGAAATACCTCAGGATTTCTCCTTCGTAGAAGTTCATGTCCACTTCGTCGTCGAAAAGGCCGCCGTCCAGTGCCC
>JBNGDE010000071.1:0-7534 GCA_049974925.1 Thermovirgaceae bacterium
CCTTTCAGGAAAAACCTGTTGCGGAGGTTCTTCAGGATCTGCTCTCAAGGCGGGGGCTCGATGTCATTGTCGATGCAAGCATGGAAGAAACGGGCAGCAACACGGGGAACGTCATTGCATGGCTGGAACCGTCACCCGGCTATACAGAATGGATCGCATTTTCCGCCCACATGGACACTGTTGGACTCGACAGGGAGGTGACGCCGCAGATAGAAGACGGAATTGTGACCTCCGACGGTGAGACGATCCTCGGTGCCGACGATAGAGCCGGGATTGCCGCCGCACTTGAAGCCCTGGAGACACTCCTTGAAAAGGGTGCGCCCCACCCCGGAATAGAACTGGTTTTTACCGTTGCCGAGGAACAGGGGCTTGTGGGGGCGAAAGCCTTGAAACGTCGTGACTTGAAGGCGGAGCGGGCCTTCGTGCTTGACAGCTCAACCGATCCGGGTCATGTCATCATCGCCGCTCCGACACAATACAAACTGTTCTGGACGGTGTACGGGAAGGCTTCTCACGCGGGCGTCGCCCCGGAAGAGGGAATCAGTGCCATCCTGGCGTCTGCGGCGGGGATCGTCGATGTCCCCCAGGGACGCATCGACGAGGAGACGACGGCAAACATAGGCATGATCAAGGGTGGGAAAGCGACGAATATCGTTTGTGATCGTGTAGACCTTCAGGCTGAAGCCAGGTCTCTCGACGAAAAGAAAGTCCTCGACCAGGTGGAAGCCATGTCGCAGGCCATGCACAAGGGGGTCGAGGGTAAAGGAGCCCGTCTGGAGGAAAAACGGGAACAGTCATATCCTGGATACAGGATGAATGAGAACGATCCTGTTGTTGCCTCGGCGATGGAAGCGATCCGCCGCTCCGGCCTTGAACCGAAACTCATATCTGCGGGCGGTGGGAGCGATGCAAACATCTTGAACGGAAAGGGGCTTCCCGCTGTCAATATTGCCCTTGGTATGGAAAAAGTGCATACTTCCAGTGAGCGGATTGCCGTCGGACACCTTGCAAAGGCTTCAGAAATCGTTTATCAATTGATGACAATGAACCCTGTTTGATTTCAGCCTGTCCGGCATGCCTGAAAATAAAATCTTGTCCCTTTCGGGAGATTATGGTAATTTCTGTTTGACAAGCATAACGAGTTAAAATGAAGAATCACGGGATGCACACTAAAGGGGAGTAGCTTTCGGGCGAAGTCACCAACACGGCGCGGGACGCCTGGCTTCGCCGGCGGTCAGGAAATGACGTCAGCGAGACTTTTAGCGTGGCCATGTTGCCATGCAATAAGTCTCGCTTTTTTTGAGAGGGAGGATATGCAATGGACTGGTTTACTGCCATGGCGGAGGCTTTTACCTATAAACAGGTTGTCATGATGCTGGTTGGATTGGGTTTGATCTGGCTAGCCGTGGAGAAGAAATTTGAACCCAACCTGCTGCTTCCCATGGGGTTCGGGACGATCCTGGTCAATATACCGCTTTCCTCCGCCCTTACGCGGGTCGTGGAAGGAGTGACCACCGAAGGTGCACTCAGCCTGCTTTTTGATATAGGTATCGCTACGGAACTTTTCCCATTGCTCATATTCATTGCAGTAGGGGCCATGATTGATTTTACACCGCTTTTATCGAATCCCGTCATGTTTACCTTCGGACTCGCTGCACAGGCGGGCATCTTTCTCACCATGGGGCTTGCCCTGTTTTTTGGTTTCGATATCAAGGAAGCCGCTTCGATCGGAATCATCGGTGCCGCCGACGGGCCGACGTCAATATATGTGTCGGCACGCTTCGCCCCTCATCTTTTGGGACCGATTTCGGTGGCGGCCTATACCTACATGGCTATCGTGCCCCTGATTCAGCCACCGGTCATCCGTTTGCTTACCACCAGGCACGAACGGCTTATACGGATGGATTACACGACCAGGTCGGTTTCAAAAAAGACGAAGATCCTGTTTCCCATAGCCGTGACTTTTGCGGCGGGTTTCATTGCTCCTGCTTCGGTTTCGCTTATCGGTTTCCTGATGTTCGGGAACCTGGTTCGGGAGTGCGGAGTTCTGGAACGACTTTCCCAGGCGGCGCAGAATGAGCTGGCAAACCTGGTGACCCTTCTTTTGGGGCTTTCGATTTCGGCGACGATGACAGGAGACAGGTTTGTGCAGCCGGCGACACTCCTGGTCATCGGCATGGGGCTTGTGGCGTTCATCCTGGATACGGCCGCAGGCGTCACTGCCGCCAAGGTGTTGAATCTCTTCTTGAAACGGAAAGTGAATCCCATGGTAGGAGCTGCGGGCATTTCAGCCTTTCCCATGTCGGCTCGCGTAATACAGAGGCTGGGGCAGCAGGAGGACCCGCAGAACTTTCTTCTCATGCATGCCGTTGGAGCCAATGTGGCCGGCCAGATTGGCTCCGTTCTGGCAGGGGGGGTGCTTTTGGCCTGGCTTGCCTGAGTATCTTAAAAGTCAGGGAAGGGAGCCAGCAGACCTGTATTCTTCGACAGGAGGGGGACCTTGCGATTGATCAGTTCAAGGTCGGGGCTCTCCTTGACCTCATCGAGCATGTTTGCCGAAACCATGACGTACTGGAGATTTAAAGTGTCTTTTATTCGTATGACCTTTGCCTCCTCGCCGCCGGCCAAAAGCAGGCCGGCGGAAGCGGCCTGGCCGTCTGTATCCAGCACCATGGGAAGACGTTCCGTCACTTTCGAAGCAATTGCATTGGCATAGGTGGCGGCAAAATCCGTCTTCTTGCAGAGTCTGGTCGTGGTGATGTCCGTTGTCCCGATTCCGCAGGCGTTGCCCCCGGAGGCCTCAGTGAGATCGAAAACGACGATCCAGTCGGTGGAAAAAGTTGCTCCGGCCTTTCGAGATCCATCGAAAGCGCGACCTGTGACATTCGGGTCTATCCCGGCACCGGAGATGTCCTTCCCCATCCTGTCGATCAAAAGCAGGTTGCTTTCCGCAAACAGGATACGGCCCATCAGCCTTCTGGCCCGCTCCAGCAGGCGTGGTTCTTCAATATCGATTTCCCCGGGAAGGAGCCCGAAAATTCCGGCAGTTTCCTCGTAGGCGTTTTCGAGAATGCCGATGCCCCCAAGGACCGGCAGTTTTGACGTCACGACCTTCCGGACCTCAGGAAGTATCCCGGCCATTTCATTGATCCCGCGGCTGTGGCATGACAATGCACCCTCGACATTTCCAATTCCCACGGAGAGTATTTTCGTGATGCCGCTTTCGAAGGGGCCCGATACGTCCGTATGAGGTTTGATCCGGTTAACCGCCAAAATCCCGTCCGAGCCTGCTGCAAGAGCATCGACCCATACGGGGACGCCTTTTTGGATCTTGCCGATCTGGATCGATTCAGTGGAAGAATGAATGGGAACACCCGTGGTGTCTTCAGTGATTCCGAGATTTTGGAGAACCTGAAGCTGTCCTTCCGCCGTCCCGCCTCCATGGCTTCCCATTGCCGGGATGATAAAGGGTTCGGCGCCTTTCATCTGGAGGTAATCTCCGATAATCCTGTGGATTTCGGGGATTGCCGTGATCCCCCGACTTCCCGCCGTAACGGCGATGCGCAGGTGATCGAGATTGCTTCCCGCCGGGAAAACACGGTCCAGGGCCTCAACGAGGTGTTTTTCGATGTTCTCTATGTGGGGCCTTGGAAATTTTTGTCTTGCCACGTACATATCCGGGATCTGAATATCGCGGAGAAAGCCGGACAGGTCAGCCAAAAAGGTCACTCCCTTGTTTGTAATCGGTTACTTGCGTGCAAAGGCTTTTATTCAATGGCCGTAGTTGGATCGGACGGTTCGGGAAGGGCGATTCCAAAACGACTGGAATAGGTTCTCATTTCTTCCCAGGTCTTCTCGTCGACGGCAACGCCCTTTTTGAGGGATTCGTCGCGCCTGAGACGTTCCTTTTCACCGTGGATGTAGATCCGGTTTTGACCTTCTGCTTTTTCTGAGGCCCTGATTTCATCAAGTATGGATTGTACCAGAGAAGAGATGCCCTTGGGGTCACCGAAGAGGTCGAGGTTCAGTGCGGCGAAGAAATGAGAGATAGCTCCGCCCTTGCCAGGCGAAAAAACGTGACGGCTCCAGGTCCCATTGGACAGGGCCGAGCAGAAGAGTTCCACCATCAGGCCAAGCCCGTATCCCTTGTGGCCTCCCAGGATTTCGCTTCGTCCTCCAAGCATGAGTTGTCCTCCGAAAGGAAGGGAGCTTTTGAAAAGCTCGCTCATGCCGGCTGAATCTGTGGTATCGGCTCCCGTGTCGTCAACGGCCCAGCCGACGGGCATTTCAAGCTTTCTCCTGGCGAAGGTTTCGATCTTGCCGTGAGGCACGGTGGTGGTTGCCATGTCGAGAAGGAATGCACCATCTTCAGTTGCCGGGAAGGCGACGGCTATGGGATTTGTTCCCAAAAGTCGTTCCCTTCCGTGTGTCACGATGGCGAAAGGCTCGGTGTTCGTCATTGTGATGCCTATGCAGTTTTGCGGCGGAGCCATTTCAGCCCAGAGTCCCGCCATTCCGAAGTGGTTGGAGTTTCTTACGGAGCAAAAGCCGGCACCCCTTTCGGAAGCTTTTCCCAGGCATATCTTCATGGACTTGAGAGCAATGTCCATGCCGATACCGTTGTTTCCATCCAGGACGGTGGATAAAGGTGTTTCGTGGATCCTTTCGGTCGGTGCGTCGGGCACGAAAATCCCGTCATTAACGTACCGTTCGTAATCAACGACACGCTGGAGTCCATGGGAAGGAACCCCACGGGCGTCGGCTTCGACCAACGCCCATGAGGTGATGTCCGCTTTTTCTTTGGGATAACCGACGTTTACGAGGACCTGTGAAGCAAAGGCGACAAGACTATCGTAATGCAGTTGTATCATGTGAATGCCCCTAGCCTGCGAAAAAGAGCGCCAGTGGTGCAAGCAGGAAAACGGAGAACACGGCCCTGATGGCATAGATGCCAGTGAGTTTGCCGACACCCAGAGGAATCCTTGAGTTGAGGATCAAAACACCGACCTCGGTCATGTAAATCAGTCCTGTGGCGGAGATTCCGGCACACATGAACTTTGCAGCTGCGGCGGTCCTGTCGGCTCCGATGACGGCGGCCAGGAACTGGTCGGCGTAGCTCAGGACGAAAGCAGGGGCCACATCAACGGCTTCGGGGATGTTGACAAGCGCCAGCATCCACGCGAAAGGAGCTGATATCCACTGGAAAAGAGGAGTATTGTTGGCGATAATGAGTACCACCGTTCCCCAGGAAACGACCAGAGGCATGGTGGTGACGATGAGAGAAGTAAATGTACGAAGGCAGGTGCTGATGACCGTGTGAGGTCCCTGATCCCTGGCCTTTTCCACTGCGGTATGTACAGCCCATTCCTTGAGGGTGAAGCCTTTGGGAATGTCTTCGCTCAGTTCCTGGTTTCCCCTTCCCGAATATGTGTCAGGAATGTTCCGCAGCGGCCAGAGCCGTGGCATGATCAAAGCGAGAATGAAGGTCACCAGGTATACGGAAAGGAGGATCTGGAAATACATGTGAGGAAGGCCGACAAAATCCGCCATCAGATAAATGTAGGCGATGCTGATGACGGAAAAACACGTGGAGATGATTGCGCCTTCCCGGTCGCTGTAATACCCCTCGTTGTGCATCTTTGTGGTGATGACGACCCCTACGGAACTGCTTCCGACCCAGGAAGCCATGCAGTCCACGGCGGCCCTCCCGGGGAGGGTGAAAAGCGGCCTGAACAGGGGACGGGCCATTGTTCCGATGTACTCCATGAGTCCGAAGTCGGTCAAAAAGGGCACGATAAAGGCCAGTACGATGAAAACGACGAGCAATGCCGGGGCGAGAATCATTCCGGGAGTCCCCCCGTTGTCCATGCTCCAGATGATTTCCGGTCCGATTTTGAAATATATCATGGGGTAGAAGACGGCTCCCAGAAGCCTGGACCCGACCCAGAAGGGCGAGACGACAAAGATTTCGTTCAGGAATTCGTGTTCCGTGACGAAACGGGGTTTGGCTATCACCGCGTAGAGCGTGAAAAGAGCTCCTGCACAGACGAAGAGCATCGCCAGAATCGGCAGGTAGTCACCCAAAACATTCTTGCCGAAATCGATTGCCATACCCAGGGGCGTGTTGATCGTGTTTGCCTGTGGGATGGGGAACAGAAAGGCGACGGCTCCGATAAGGGACGGAATGAGGAATTTGTAGAAATCCCTCCTGGTGTGAGTGGATTTGGCATCAGGATGGTCTGTCATGGTACACATTCTCCTTTCCCGGATTCAGGGATGTGCTACGTTGTGTTCCTGTATTTCGAAAGGGCCAGTTCAAGCCTCCTGCAGCCCTCTTCTGCTTCTTCAGGCGAAACCTTTGCAAAGGAAAGGCGGAGGGCGCCATTACGAACTTTCTTTGGATCAGCCGAGAAAGCCTTTCCGGCAATGATGCCGACGCCCCCCTCTCGAACGGCGAATTTCGCGAATGCCTCGGCATCATCAAGATCGGCCATGTCACCCCATAAAAAAAATCCACCGCGAGGTATTTCAAAACGGAACTCCGAGTCTCGGAAATGTTTTTGCAGTGCATTGACAAGGCCGTCCCGTCTGGAAGAATAAGTTTTTCTCAACTTTTTCAGGTGGTCGAAAAAATCACTGGTCTGCAGGAATTCCAGAATACCCTGGTGCAGGAGAGCAGGCAGGTTGAGTGTGGACGCGACGCGGAGCCTGTGCAATGTGGTGTAAATCCAGTTGGACGCGACAATCCAGCCGCATCGGACGCCGGGAGCGATCACCTTTGAAAAACTACCGAGGTATATGACACGTCCGTCGTTTTCGGGTAAGGAAATATAACTTGCCGGTGGAGGTCCTTCAAACCACAAGTGACGGTATGGATCATCCTCGAGGATCAGAAAATCGTGTTTTTTTGCGACCTCCAGAATTGATTTTCTACGACTCAGGGAGGTAACGTGCGAATGTCCATATAAAACTGAGCCACGTGCTCATCAAAAGTGAGCCACCCGTGCTCATGTAAAACTGAGCCACCTGCTCATTTACATTGAGCCACTTTCTTTTGCCTTCCGGCGTTTCGTCTCGGCCAATCGGTAAGAAGCGCCGTTCATGTCGAGAATATGTGACCGGTGCGTGATCCGGTCAATCATGGCCGCCGCGAGCATGGGATCCGGGAAAAGCTCCGTCCATTTTGAAAACTCGAGATTCGTCGTGATCATCACGCTCCCTTTCTCGTTTCGCGCCGACAAGGCGTGAAACAGGAGTTCCGACTGGCTTTTCGTAAAGGACACGTAGGAGAGCTCATCCAGGATCAAAAGATCGACCGTTTCGAGTGCCTTGAGAAGCCGTCCCAGCACCTTGTCCTCTGTGGCTTCGGACAGTTCCGTCGCCAGCGACGCGGCCTGCGTGAAACGGACCGAAAACCCCTTCTCGCAGAGCCTTCGTCCCAGACCAATGGCCAGATGCGTCTTCCCGGTACCAGGATTGCCCACGAGGATGACGTTCTGCCTGCGGTCCACGAAGTCCCCGGAAGCCAGGTCCC